>DASWCA010000113.1:0-10693 GCA_036390355.1 Acidobacteriaceae bacterium | reverse complement strand
GCATTTCGAAGGCGAAGTGACCGAGCGGCAGGAAAAGGGCGGGAGAACGGTGGATGCATCCGCCAAAGTGGCGCTGCTGGAGCCGGAAGGGTCGGACGCCGGCAACGCCATCGTCGTGGAGAACAAATTCGGCAGCGTGGTAATCGACAAGCCCGGCTACGGCACCGAGATCCCGGACGAGAAAAGCCCGCCTTCGCCGGTGAAGAGAATGCAGCTACGCACCATCGACAACCTGCTGCGCGTGCTGCGCACGCCCGCGCGAACCGGCGGCCCGGCGCGGAGGCCTTAGGCGCAAGACAGGGCAACTCAAAGGCCACCGCGCCGTCGGCGGCATGCGCGCGTCGATCTACGACGCCATGCCGATCGAGGGGGTGAGCGGTTGGTGGAATACATGAGGGAGTTCGAGACGAAGCGGGGGTGACGTTGGGGATTGCTTGGGGCGTCGGGACGTATCGCCCGTTAATCCGCAGGTCCTAGGTCCGACCTTGGTCGGGGAGCCAGCGCTTAAGGCCTGCGATCGACCCGTTCCTGACATTCTGCGCCACCCCGCCGACCTAGTTTCAAAAGGGGCGGCGCGAAGTCTTGCGACGCGTGTCACGAGATAAAAGTTAGACGTTCAAAGCGAACTGCAGCGATCGCTGCTTGACTCGGGCCCATAGACCCATGGGCTTAAGATCCTGCTCTATTCGGTATAGGTAGGTAGGATACTGGCGAGGCCCTCAGTGCCTCGTTGGCCGCCTTAAACTCACAGGCGGAGGCTTTCTACCACAATTTTATTTCTGCTCATCCAATCGCTTACTCCCTGGTCTTCCGCAATCATTTTGCGTAGTTCATCGTTGCTAGCCGCTGCCTGAAGATCGGCAAGAATCTTTTCGCGATTGGGCGATACGGCCGCTTTGCCCTTTTGCGTGTCTCCCTCTAGACGAATCCGGCAAATCGCACGATTGAATTCGTAAAATATCCATCCCTGTGTTCGCCAGTCGCCGCGGATCTCGATTGCTTTCGTAAGTTCCTTCTCCGCTTCAGCCCAGTCCGGGGTCTTCTTGTCTTTCAGGGCAAAGCCAAGCTGTCCGTGATTGGCATGATACTCATCTTGAATGTCGCTCTCGACGAGAGCGCGAAAGATCGGTATGGTTCGCTCCATTTTTGGCTTATTTTTTTCGTCTCTCCAATTTTTACTCCTAACGCCCCATGCTTGAAAGTAGATTGTTGTTTTCGCCGCCGGAGATGCTTTGATGATTGCGTCCCTCAGTTGTTCCTGCGCAATCTCTGGAGAATCCGTGCGTGGGTTGAGTTGCTGCTGGACCAAACTTAGTGCCTTTGCGTCTTGGGACATTTGTCTTTCGAGTTCACTTATCTTCTCTCCCAAAGCAGCCACATCCGCCTCGCGCAGCGCTTCCCCGAGGAATAAGCGCGTCCACAGATAGCCGAAAAGGAAACCCGAGATCGAAAAGTACAGCACTACCGCTATCGCAATGACACCCGGATGCTGAACGGTACCGAATCCCGGCGAAAGGAATAGTGCTAGCGCCTGAAGCTTTTCTGGCAGGACAGTAAGTTGTGTGAGCCCAACCCCAACCAGTATCTTCGTGAGCCAGTCCGAAATCTGTTCAAGGTTCGTGTTTGCTCGATACGTGACGGTCTGATCATCATTGGCGGTGGGTGCGCTCTGACGTTTCGACGGTTGACCTGTTGACGTATCGCTCGCCTGGAGTGAACGAGGAATGCCGAACAAGAACCCCAAGAGACCACCTACCATTGAAGATGCGCTAGCAACCAGGAGACCAACACTTGCAGCTACCAAGAATTGCGATATGCCGCCGGCACTCATCGAAAACAGAACGATTACAATGCAGCCGCCAATCATGGCGCCCGCCATGCTGCGTAGTGCTGCGCGATTGGATGGCCTACTTTTCTCCGCTGCCATGGTACCTCCCCTTTAAGCCAGTCGTGAGCTTAACGAGTTACACTGACCCTCGACGCTCCAATGGTTCCGTGCGTGGCTGGGCCTAGTCCGGACTTAGGCTCACCTTGATTAGCCAGCCCGATCGCGCGCCGCACCTTGCATTCCTTCACCGACCTCGACTAGAAGCCGCCCGTGCGCGTCGAGGTTCGGCATGTCGCTTATGGACCTTTGGAACATCGCGTGCGACATCATTGACATCGCTGTCGTTATTGCCACGGCTTCCGGTTCCGCCGGAAGGACCGTTGACTGCAGACTTCTCCAATGGAATCTGTCGTGGCTCGCGCTACGAACAATTTCGGCAGCACGTTGAACGTAGTTCGCGGCTTCGGCAAAGAAGTGCTCAACGTTCTTCTTGTCACGCGCAGCCCGGATCGCTTGCGCGCAGCGAGCATAGTGGTCGAGCGGAATGCCGAGGCGGCCGATCGGGATGTTGCCAGCATGGTGCCAATGCGCGTTGAGACGTTCCGCGCGTGCGCCGCGAAGATCAGCCTCAGACATCTCATTGCCTACCATCGCGAAGGCAACAACTTGAGGACTCAGGGCAGAGGTTTCATCGGTTACGGAAGACATCGCGGCGATTTCGTTTGCGCTCCCAGAGGCTAGCGCTAGCACAATCCAGTAGCTGTGGTTCATCGCGCGGTATATCTCGGTGGCGCGGCGATAACACAATATCGCTTTGCTCGGCGTGATCAACGACCAGTAGCTCGCTGCAATTACGAGGCTGCTGGCGGCCAACATCTCGTGCTTCGACCAACGCGAGCGCGGCGCACCGCCGGCTTGCTTTCCCGCGCTCCGGAGATGCGCCGTGGCGTTTCCCTCTTGCATCAACGCCAAGCGCTCGATCAATTGAGGATCGTGTTCGAGCTTCGGCATCAGTCGGTCACTAAGCCGCGAATATTGCAGAACCGCTCGGGCGGCGCATATATCGCGTTGAGTTGCGTGGAGGTCGGTACCGGCAGATTGCCGGCTTGTAATTCTTGCAACGCTACTGGCCCAGAGAATTCCTCCCATTTTTCGATTTGAGGGCCACGGATTTCGATCTTTGCTGTGATCTCTCCTTCGGGGTGAAACGGGAGGAAGTTCTTGTAGATGTTTAGTTCTCTGATCTCTTCAGCAAATTCGGAGAGTTCGATCGATTGGCGGCCTAGCGTGAACACATAAGCGTAGAAGATGTAGCCCGTCGTGGCGAAATCGCGTGTGGCGAATCGTAGTGCAGTGATGAATGGATCAAAGACGATATTGTGCATCGCAAATGCGTCACGCTCGACAACGCCCGCAGTGGCCGAGATGAAGGGCGTGTTCTCATGGAACGGTGCATTATTCACTAACGGATCGGGATCTTCGTAGTGGTTCAGATGCCAGTCGAGATTACGCTCGGTGAGCTTCTCGACGGTCTCCACGGGAGTGATGCGACCTACCGTGCGCCACCAGTTGCATAGGATGCCAGTGCGGAATGCCTCATCGGCGTCCGTCCGCGCCAAGCCTGTAATCCCTTTTAGCACTTTCTGAAAGAACACGGCTCACCTCGTCCCACAGCGCGGTGCGCGCAGGCAATTATCCAAAGCCAGGGCCACAGCGCCCGACTTGGTTGACCTTGGCTTGATGGGTCTCAATCGGCTCCCGTGAGACTTCCTGTTCGCTATGAGGGTCTAGGACGGTAGTTAGGATGGGCGTGACAGGATGCTGCGCCTGCTGAGCGCGGCAGGTCAAGCGATGCCGGCTGAGTGTTGATCCCGAAAGAGCGTCGTTTCGGGGGATGCCAGAAGAGCATGTCAGGAAAACACGACAAAGGCAGCTTCCTCCGCCGTGGCTTTGCGGATATTCCAGCCCTGGTCTGGAGCCAACACTCAAACGCTGGCTATCGACTCCGTAGCGGATACCACCGTTAACGCGGTTCCTCGATTCGCTTGCTCGGCTATAGGAACCCTGGCAGGCCCTTCTTGACCGTAGCAGGGGGCCAGGTACGCGCCTAAGACTTGCCTTTGGCCAGGACGGTCGCGGCGCCCTTTGTCATACCGGTAGAAGCCCCGGTCCCGGTTCGCGCCGGTGATTGCTGTCCGTGCGCTGGAAGCAGCAGCTACCAACGAACCCCACGGTTCCTTGGAGCAACGTTCGTCGTTTCATGAGCCACTCCTATAGTCCGGAGACAGTGCAGGGTAGGGCCTATTTGATCCGCGGCCCGGTTGCCATGATCTGGATTACCGATACGCCATCTGAGGTCGACTCAACCCCTGCGGGGTGCTGTGCAACAGACCTTATGGCAAATCATGCGCTCGCCGAACTCGCTGGGTCAAGCCAAGGCACCCGCCGCTCTCCGGCGATGCCAGGGATTCACCACGCCCTTCAGCTGCAGCATGCGCGCCTCGATCTACAACGCGATGCCGGATCGAGGGTGTGAAGCGGTTGGTGGAGTACATGAGGGAGTTCGAGGCGAAGCGGGGTGATTGCTGGGATACTAGTCCGGAGTTAACCGCTGGCTAAGTATCCTTGCTGCTATTGACGGAGAAAGATTCTAGGCGGAAAATATTTAGCAACTCTGCGTGAGATTACGGACGTCGCCAGAAGGATAGCAACACCACACAACACGGTTGGAGGCCGCAAAGCGCATAAGACCTCCGGGGGCAGCACCGCGCGTCAGACCCCACCTTTTGAAGGAACTGATCATGAATACAACCTAGAAGAAGCAGCGCAAAGAAGCTGACCAGCGGCAATCGCGGGTCCTCGCCATTCCCGCGAACCTCGGTACCTCCTTCCTTGAGGTTGTTGAACATGAATGGACCTGTTTTCCTGACGGGTCCTGGTGATATTCAATCACCAGAACACCCGTTCCGTACTCGAGACGGCTTTACCGCCGAGCAGAAGATTCGGCGGTTCGTAGAGCTCGCGGTCGCGCAATGCGGATCTGCAGCTGCGCTCGCACGAAGCCTGAAGGTGAGGCCTCCGACGGTCAGTCAGTGGCGAGCGGGGCGCAAGCGGCCGAACGCTGTAAGTTGATCCGGATTCAAGAGCTCGCTCAAAAGGCGCCCAGACATTGAAGCAAATATCGAACCGAACGAGGTTACCATGCACAAGGTACGTTTTTATCCAGTAGGCAACGGCGACACGAGCCAGATCGTGCTCGCCAATTCCAAGCGTCTCCTGTTCGACTTCTGCCATCGTACCGATGGCGAAGATCCGGAAAGCCCCCTTGTTGACTTGAAGAAGACGTTGCGCCAGGAGCTCAAGGCAGCCAAACGCGACTACTTCGATGTCGTCGCGCTCACCCACGGCGACGACGACCACATCTCCAACAGCACCGAGTTTTTTTGGCTCGAGCACGCGGCGAAGTATCAGGACAAGGACCGCATCAAGATCAGGGAGCTGTGGGTGCCGGCGGGCATGCTGCTCGAGGAAGGCACCAGCGACAATCAGAGCAGTGAAGTGATCATCTGGCGCCAGGAAGCGCGCCATCGGCTGAAGCAGGGAAAGGGCATCCTTGTCTTTTCGAAGCCCGAAAAACTGAAAGAGTGGTTCGAAGACAATGAGCTTGACTTCGAGTCCCGCAAGCACCTGCTGATCGACGCGGGCAAGCTCGTACCGGGGTTCACTCTGCAGGCCGACCACGTGGAGTTCTTCGTCCATTCCCCTTTCATAAAGCACACCGATGAGGGTGACGATTTGCGCAACAACTCCTCCCTCATCTTCCAGGTACGATTCGAGGTGGATGGCGCGCGAACCGACTACTTGGCTGTCGGCGACGCTGGCTACGAGATCTTCGAGGACATCGTGGACGCCACTAAGGCGCACAAGAATAATGAGCGCCTGGACTGGCATCTATTCAGCATCGCACATCACTGCAGCTACACGGCCCTAGGACCGGACAAGGGCGATAGAGAGACCGAGCCGACGGCGAAGGTCAAAGAACTGCTTCGCCACGGCAAGTCCGACGCGTACATGGTGAGCTCGAGCGCTCCGATCTCCGACGACAAGGAGGCCTACAAGGAGGAACAGCCGCCCCACATCCAAGCGCGCAAGACCTACGAGAAGTATCTGCAGGAGGTGAAGGGAAGGAAGCTGCTCGTGACCATGGAGGAACCGAACGCCTCTCACCCAGAGCCGATCGAGTTTGAAATCACAGGCCAAGGACTTCGATTGAGTAGCGAGTCGGTCAAAGGCGCGGCGGCCATCATCTCGTCGTACACACCGCGGGCTGGTTGATGCCCGAGGGAGTCCTCGACTTCGGGGAGCGACTGCCGGACCAGGACCCGCACAACCTCACCGTACCGGGAGCACGTGCTGCCGCCGTGGCAGTGGCCGAGCATCGCGACTTCGAGCTGGTTGAGTTGCGAGGCGACAGCGTCTCCGAGATGCTGGTGGTGCAGTGCGAGTGCGACGTCTTTCCGAAGAACCCGCCAGGAATCCAGTATCGGGAACCGATATCGCTTCGGTTTTACCGCAATCCCAAGATTGCGCCTGAGGCAAGGGCGCTTCGCCCAGGTTTTCCCGTGCTCTTGCATGAGAACAATCCGAAGGCCGGAGAGCCAATCTGGCTTTGCGTGTACCAGGAGCCTTGGGCGGACCTTCGGCGTACCTGGACGCCGCAGAAGTTCCTAGCTCGGATCCAGTGGTGGCTCAAGGCGGCAGCGGCCGGCGAGCTGCATCCCAGCGATCGCATGCCGGAGCAGCTGTTTTTCGAAAGCCGCTGCAGCATCGTCCTGCCGCCGGATTTCGATCAACTGGCGGGCAGCAGAGACCATGCCCTAAGCCTTGAGCTACGTTCCACCGACGACAGCGGAAAGCTCGTTGCCACCGCCAACTTTGGGCCGATCGCCCAATACTTGCAGTCTGGAGATCGGCATTACGCACTAGTCGCTATCACGGTACCCGCGATTGACCAGACACGGCCTGAGTTAGCGCCGCCCACTCTTGGGGAGTTGCAAGATCGGCTTGCCGCTGTCGGTTCTCCGATAGACAAACTTCTATTCGGCGAGATTCAGCGGCTCGCGGCCGAGGTGGCACTGCCACATGTCACCGGGCAAAAGGCCCTACTGATCGTCACCGTGCCCGTGAGAAACCCGGCCGGGGGCGCCGTTCGAAGCGAACGGCGCGGTTTTCTCGTTGACGCAGGCCTCGGCGAGCTTGGGGTTATGGCAGGTGTGCTGATGCGTACCGATAGGGGAGACGGGTATGTGCGCGCAGTCCTGCTTGGCGAGATGCAGCTACAGCCGGCGTGGCGAAAGACCGAGATACTGCAGGTTGAAATACGCGAAGCGTTCACACCTGAAAGGGCGCGCCTCTACAGCGGCGTCACTTCTACGGGTCCTAAGGGCGTGCTCGCGGGCGCAGGTGCTTTGGGAAGCGCGCTGGCTGAGATCTGGGTAAGGGAGGGCTGGGGCCAATGGGGTGTCATCGATCCGGATGTGCTCTTCCCGCATAACCTCGCGCGACATCGAGGGTTTGAACCGCAAATCGGCATGCCGAAAGTCCAGGTTGTGCAGAACCTCCAGACGTTCGTCTACAAGAAAATTGAACCGGGTCGTGGGTTGCGAGCTGAGGCGACTGACTTTGCGAATGGTAAAGTAGTCGCACTGCTCCAAGGTGCCGAGCTGATCGCCGATGTCAGCACAACGATTTCCGTCCCACGCGACCTGGCGCAGCGGGATGATCTCAAGCGGTGCCTTTCTGCTTATATCACCCCCTCTGGTCAAGACTCCGTGATGCTCCTGGAAGACGCGAATCGCACGATTCGACTCGACTGTCTCGAAGCCCAGTACTACCGGTTCATGCTGGATGCGCCTTGGGCGGAAACGCACCTGAAGGGTCACCGCGGTAATCTTTACGTCGGCGCAGGCTGTCGCGACATATCGGCCGTTATCCCGGGTGAATTCATCCAGCTACACGCTGCGGTACTCGCGCGTCAGATTCGATTGCGCTCGGCGGAGCCCCCGGCGCACGTTCAGGTCTGGCGTGCACAGCCCGATACTGGCGAAGTTAATACAACCGCTTTCGCGGTTATGCCCTCCCTTGTTGCTGGTGAACGTGGTCTCGAGATCGTATGGGATGAAGGACTTCGAGCGAAGCTGCGCGACATGCGAGCCCACGGCCTCCCGAACGAAAGTGGAGGTGTATTGCTTGGGTATATGGACGCGATTTGCGGCCGTATCTATGTCGTGGACGCCCTTGCGCCTCCACTGGACAGTTATCGAAGCCGCGAGGAGTTCGGTCGCGGTATCGAAGGGCTGGAGTCCCGGGTCAAGCAGGTCATGGACCGCACAGCCAACATTGTGGGCTACATCGGCGAATGGCACAGCCATCCGGAAGGTGTTGAAGCGGACCCCAGCAGAAAAGACGCCTTCCTATTGATCCGGCTCGCGGAGACACTACGCCAGGACGGCGTGCCCGCACTCATGTTCATCGTGGGAGAAACCACCGAGACTTGGCTTATCGCAGGCTGACATGAGAGATATTGGGCGCCTGCCTATCGGACTCGCCCTATCTGGCGGCGGTGTTCGAGCCATGGCATTCCATTGCGGTGTGCTTCGCTGGCTTGCGCAGACCGGCCGCATGGAGGATGTGGCACACGTGTCGTCGGTCTCCGGAGGAACTCTTTCCGCCGGTCTCGTCCTTGCCCTCAATGGTTGGAAATGGCCGAGCTCCGAGGAATACCTCAAGACTATTCAGCCTCAGTTCGAACGTGTCCTCACGACCGGGAGCCTTGCAACCACAGCGATCCTGCGCCTCATATGGCCGCAAAACTGGCGGTTTATTTTCTCTCGCGCAAACCTAGTATCCCAGGCGATCGAGCACGACTGGGGCATAGAAGAGCGTCTTTCGCATCTCCCCGAAAAACCGGTGTGGTCTATCAATGGAACTACGGCCGAGACCGGGCGGCGCTTTCGCTTCAAGCAAGACCGCTGTGGCGACTATGAAATCGGCTACGCCGACGCGGCGACCTTCAAGGTAGCCGACGCAATGGCGGTTTCCGCGGCGTTTCCCGGACTGATCGGGCCCCTCACTATCAAGTCCAGCGATTACAGATGGAAAAAGCGACCGTATTGGGATGCACCTGCGGATACGGAGCAAGAGGTTGTTTTGCCGTACAAGCGTCTGCATCTCTACGACGGCGGCATCTATGACAATCTCGGGCTCGAGCCATTGATGGATCCCGCAGCACAGAAGTTCAAGAATGATATCGGATACATCATTTGCTCTGACGCCGGCGCGCCCCTTGGCCGGATCGGATTGCCCATCTTGGGTGTTAGGCGCGTGAAGCGACTATTGGATATCGTGATGGAACAGGCCCGCGCCTTGCGAATCCGGGCTCTCGCCACATTCCTTGAGAGAAACCCCATGCTGGGAGCATACGCGCAAATTGGTGCGGACCCGAACGAGCGGTTGCATCGTTATGAATCCCTGCATCCCTCGAGGGCCCTTCAGCTCCTGCAGAAAAAGTGGCTCCGCAAAGCTGAGATTGCCGCCGCGGCAAGCTACGGAACGACTCTGAATCGGCTGCAGCCGGCGTGGTTTCAGCTACTGGAGATGCACGGCTACGAGAGCGTGAAATGGAACGAAGTCTATTTCGGGGGGCGCTACCTTGAGCATGCCTAGAGTAAAAGAGGGTTAGAGCGGATAGGTTTTGCAATTCTTGAGCGGCGGCAAATGGACGCTGACCGCCGGAATCAAACGCCCGAGATTCTAAGCGGGCGACCGGCTCCGCAGACGACGCGGTCTTGTGGCGCCTGGATCGCCGGTCTAGACTCGCCCGCTCGATCGCTCCGCCATGCTCACCAACGAAGATCTTGCCGCTCTGCTGTCGCGCGTCGCGCTGGGGGATCGCGCGGCGTTCGAGGAGGTGTACCGCGCCGCCTGCGCGCATCTGTTGGGCGTCGCTTTCCGTATATTGATCAGCAGGGAGCGCGCCGAAGAGGTGTTGCAGGAGGCTTTCATGAACGTGTGGCAAGCGCGGGCGGGTTCGATGCCTCGGTGGCGGGCCCGATGACGTGGCTGATCAATATCGTCCGCAACAAGGCGATCGACGCGCTGCGCTCGGGCAGGACGGAGCGCTTCCACTCTGGAGCTCTACGATGAGGCCCTGGCCGTCGCGGCCGACGAAACGTCTCGCTCTGCGCCCGCTCACCCATCCAATACCGCGAGGTCGAGCCGCCGGAGGCGCGCCGGGTCTGCAATCACTTCGACCTCGGAGATCTTCCCTGCGCTGATTTTCAACCCGAGCACGAGGAACAGCCGCCCGCGCGGCGCCACGACCACGCCCACCGCGCCGTTCACGAGCGCGGCGTGCGCCGCCTGCGCGCGTCCGGAGAAGAGCTTCGCCACGGCCTGCGCCCCGCGCACTTCCGCGGACGGGCCTCCGCGCAGCGCCGGGTCGGGCCGGAAGACGACGTCCGGATCGAGCACGGAGACGAGCGCCTCGAAGTCGCCCCCGCGGGCGGCCGCGAGAAAGGCCCCGACGACCTCACGCTGGCGCGCGATGTCGGGCACCGCAGCCGCCCCGCGCACGCGGCGGCGCGCGCGGCTCGCGAGCTGCCGCGCCGCGGCCGTGGAGCGCCCGACGATGGGGGCGATCTCGTCGAACGACAGGTCGAACATGTCGTGCAGCACGAACGCGAGCCGCTCGGCGGGCTCGAGCGTGTCGAGCACCACCAAGAGCGCGAGGCCGACCGAGTCGGCGAGCAGCAGCTCCTCTTCGGGGTCGGGCGCGTGCCCGCGGTCCGCGACCGGCGCCTGATC
>DASWCA010000112.1:0-5992 GCA_036390355.1 Acidobacteriaceae bacterium | reverse complement strand
CTGACGGTGGTTGGGCCCGAGTTGCCGCTCTCGCTGGGGCTGGTAGATGAGCTGATGCGGCTTGGGTTCCGCGTCTTCGGGCCGACGAAAGCTGCCGCGCAGTTGGAGACGAGCAAGTCGTTTGCGAAGGAGTTCATGCAGCGTCACGAGATTCCGACGGCGGCGCATGCGATCTGCACATCGATGGACGAGATACGCGAGGAGCTGCCTCGCTTCTCTGCGCCGATTGTTGTCAAAGCCGACGGATTGGCGGCAGGCAAGGGTGTGGTGATTTGCCAGTCGTATAAACAGGCGGAGCAAGCCGCGGCACAGATGTTTTCCGGGGCGCTGCTCGGCGTCGCGGAGACGTATGTCGTGATCGAGGAATTCCTCGAAGGCGAAGAGGTATCGTTCTTCGCGCTCTGCGATGGAAAGCATGCGGTGGCGCTGGCGGCTGCGCAAGACCACAAGCGCGTTGGCGAAGGCGACACAGGGCCGAACACCGGAGGCATGGGCGCGTACACCGGCGACGGATTGCTGAGTGCGCCGATGGAGCAATGGCTGCTGACGAATGTCGCGAAGAGGGTGGTCGATGAGATGGCGCTTGAAGGGGTGCCGTTCCACGGCATCCTGTTCTGCGGCATGATGATGGTGCCGCAACGCGACGGCACGACGCTGCCCATGGTGCTGGAGTTCAACACGCGTTTTGGCGATCCGGAGACGCAGGCCATCCTGGTGCGGCTGGAGAGTGACATTGTCGATATTTTCGATGCAGCGATCGATGGCACTGCCGACCGGCTCGACATCCGGATGCGGCCGGGCGCGAGTGTCTGTGTCATTGCGGCGAGCGGCGGCTATCCGGGCAAGTATGTTTCGGGGCTGCCGATCTCGGGTCTCGACTCGGTTCAGGACCCGGACGTCGTGGTGTTTCATTCCGGAACTGCGACGAAGGATGGCGCGATTGTTACGGCGGGCGGACGAGTTCTCGGCGTAACCGCGGTTTCCGGGGCGTCCTTGGACGGAACGGCCTCGGCACTTCAGGATGCGCTGAGCAAGGCGTATGGGGCGTTGCGCGGAATTTCGTTCGAGGGGATGCAGTTCCGTCGCGACATTGGATGGCGAGCTTTGCGCGACGGATTGTGAGGCTCGCGCATCCACTTGCTTATAGCCACAGAAAAAGGAGACGTTATGACGCAACCTGCGCTGACTGCCGCTGAGATGATCGCCTGGCTCGATAAGACTTCGACAAACTGGCGTGCGTTGATCGAAACGCATCCCGAAATCCTTGCGATGACGTGTGACGTGATGGGTACCTCCACGGTGGGCGGACTGCTGCAGCATATTGTTGCGGTGGAGTTGCGCTATGCGGATCAACTCTCCGGCCTGGCTCCGACGGACTATGCGGCGATCCCCTTCGACTCTGCGGAGACGATTTACGCGACGCACGAACGAGCGATGAAGGGGTTCCAGGAGCTGCTGGATTCTGATGTGGATTGGAACGAGAATTTCGAGTTCGTTACTCGGTCGATGGGACCCATGCGTGCCACTCGCAAGACGGTTCTCTTTCATGCGCTGCTGCACGGTATACGGCACTACGCGCAGCTCGCGACGCTGGTTCGTCAGCACGGAATCAAGCCGGGCTGGCAGATGGACTATCTGATGATGGGCGTAGAACGGGCCTAATCCATGTTGCTCGTCTGGTTAGCCTTGAGGCTTGGCGGCGGATTGGGTGAGGGCGTATTTCTCTTCCAGCTATCAGCGGTGAGCTTTGGGTTCAGCCGATCACACGGCGGATGAAGCCCTTGATGCCTAGCCGCGTGAGCAGCGCGAGGAAAAACGTCAGCATGAGCAGGATGATCAGCGGGTCCATGTGGTCGAGCCTGGGCGTAAGCGCTGCGCGCAGGCCTTCGCTCATGTAGACGATTGGGTTGATGAGCACTCCGATCTGGAGCCAGTGCATCGTTTGCAAACCTCTCCACGGATAGTAGACGCAGCCCAGAAACGTGATGGGCATGACGACCACGCTGAATATGAGGCCGATCTGCTGCGGTGGGACGCTGGTGCCGATGACCAGGCCAAGCGCGCCGGCGGTGAGGCTGGCAAGAATAAGCACGAGGATCAGGAATGGCCAGCTAGGAACGTGTGCGTGGACCGGCGTGGACGGGATGTAGTAGGCGAGTGGGAAGACGACAGCGGCGGCGATCATGCTCTGCACCGAGGAGAAGACGATCTTCTCGATCGCCACTCCGGCGACCGGCAGCGGACACATAACGCGGTCGTCGATTTCGCGGGTGATGCCAAACTCCTGGGCGAGCGGAAGTGCGACCGCGGCAATCCCGGAGAACATGATGGCCACGGCCATCAGGCCCGGCAGCAGAACGGTGGAGAAGTTTGCTCCGGCCATCGCGGCCGTAGGATTCAGAGCTGTGCCGCCGCTCATATGCGGCATGATGTAGGTGAAGACGAAGAGGAAGAGCAGCGGGTTCATGATGACCCGAATGAGGAATGGAAATTTCTCGCGCCGCAGGACGTGAAGATCGCGCAGGAACAGGCCCGCGAAGGCGCGGACATACTGCACGCCGATGGAGGGGGCGGGCCGATTTACAGTCTCCGGTGGGCTCGTCACTTCGATTTCAGATTCCATTGTCGGCAAGCGAATTGTACTCCGGCGAATTCTATTCGCGAAGATCCCGGCCTGTAAGCCGGATGAACACGGTTTCAAGGCTGGTTTCGGTCATGGTGAGGTCGCGCAATCCAAAGGGATTGCTGGCCTGTACGATGTCGGGCAACAGGCCGTCGGCGTTGTCCGCGAAGATGCGGATTCCTGCCGGCGTGGGCTCGACACCACGGACGCCGGGCATCTGCTGAAGCTGACTAACCAACGCCGTGGCGCCATCGTGATTGCTCAGATCGAGGGAGTAGACTTTTTGCGCGCCGACCGATCTCTTCAGCGCTGCGGGCGTGTCCTCTACGAGAATCTTGCCGTGATCGATAATGGCGACGCGATCGCAGAGCTCGTCGGCCTCTTCCATATAGTGGGTGGTGAGCAGGACCGTGATCCCTTCTTCGCGCAGATGGCGGACGGCGTCCCACATGGCAATGCGGCTCTGCGGATCGAGGCCGGCACTGGGCTCGTCGAGGAACAGCACTTTGGGTCGATGCGCGATGGCGCGGGCAATCTGCACGCGCTGCGCCAAACCTCCGGAAAGCTGCGATGGATAGGACTCGGCACGCTCGCTGAGGTGAAACTGTTCCAGCAGTTGATTGGTCCTCAGCTTCGCGTCCGCGCGCGAGAAGCCGAAGTAGAGGCAGTGGAAATGGATGTTCTCGTAGACCGTGCAGGCGCGGTCGAGCGTATTGAATTGCGGCACGATGCCCATGTGCCGTCGCGCCTGAGCCGGAGAACGGACCGCGTCGATCCCGGCAATGTGGACCGTGCCGGAGGTGGGCAGAACTCGTGTTGTACAGATGCTGATGGTCGTCGTCTTGCCCGCGCCGTTGGGGCCGAGCAGACCGTACAACTCGCCTTCGCGGACACCAAGTTCGATGTCATCCACGGCGACAACACGCTGTTTGCCCTCGTAAATTTTACGAAGACCTCTGACCTGGACAATTGACGACAAACTTCTCCCTGCTCTCAATCATGAATATCGGTGGAACGATTATAGGCATGCGTTGGTCTGATATACCACGGAAATCTAGTGTTCGCTCTGCGAGTAACCACCTGGCGGTGACTTCTGTGGGATGAGCGATGACCAGCGTCAATTCGGGTGAAATCACCGATTCGCTGGAAGCCGCCGCAAAATATGGGAAGTGGCAGAAATCGAGATGCATAGGTCGTTTGCATTGAGCCAGTAGTGCATCCAGCGCGCCGGTTATAGAGACACAATCGTCGCGGCTCTGCCGATGCGGTTTCTTGAAATCAAGAGAGCTGGGCGTAAAATCGGAGTATGTCACGTGGATGGGAGAGCAAATCCGTGGAAGAGCAACAGATGCAGGCCGCCGCCCAAAAGTCAGACCCTGCGACCGCTCATGCGCAGGACGCCGATCGCAAGCGACAACGCCAGGCACTCGAACTACAGCGCGAACGCGTGCTGTCGGAGCGGACATCGAACCCGCATCGACGTACCGCATTGACCAACGCGCTGGCGGATATCGAGGAGAAGCTGGCGGAACTCGGCTGGACCATTCATCTGTAAGCTCTGCCGAAGACGATGAAAGCTTGAGTTGAACCGGTTGTGTGTGGTCAGCGCAGGATTGTCAAAAGGAAGGGCCGCTTGCGCGGCCCTTTTCCTTTCGCGTCATTGACAGTCTTCTATTGCGGCGGCTGTGCGCTGGCGCTCTGGCCCTCGTGGATTCCGATCGCGTCTCCGGAGACGACCATGTTGACGCGCCGGTTCTGGGCACGCCCGCTGGCTGTCGCATTCTCGGCAACAGGATCGCTTTTGCCAAAGCCCTGCGCGGTCAAGTTGCTGGGCGGGACGCCTTGCGACGCCAGAAACTCCCTTACCGACGATGCGCGGTTGTCCGATAGTTTCTGGTTGAATTCGTCGGAGCCGACCGAATCGGTATAGCCCTCTACCTGCACCTTCAGTCCGGGGTAAGCCTGCAGTATTCCGGCGACCTTCGCCAGGCGGAGCTTCGCGTCTGGCTTCAGTGTAAAGCGGCCGGTGTCGAACAGCACATCGGGCATATTGACGATCAGTCCTCGCGCCGTTTCACTGGTGGCGAGCACGCCGTTCAACTGCTGACGCAGCTTCTCGCGAACCTCATTGGCGTTGTCGGCGCTCTTGGTGGCCTCGGCTGCTCTTGCCCTTGCCTCCGCGGCCTCTGCCTCAGCCCGTGCACGAGCTGCATCAGCCTGTGCTCTGGCGGCTTGCGCCTGGTCTGCCTGGAGTTGTGCCTGCTGGGCATCCATCTGCGCTCTTTGCGTCTGAAGTTGTGATTGTGCCGCATCGGCCTGAGCCTTGTTCCTGGCCATTACATTATTTGCGTCGCGCTCCGCCGCCTGCTTGCGCAACGCAGTGATGCGCGCATCCTCGGCGCGTTCCGCGGCTTCGCGAGCGTAGGTGATCTCCATCTTCTGATCCGGGTGCTTGCCGGCGTCGACGTCTGAGGCGCTCTGCAGATTTTGTTTTGCCTTCGACATGATCTCCGGCGCGTACTTGTCCGCACCTGCTTCCTGCGCAATCCGGACAGCGTTGTTGGCCTCGTATAGCTCAAGCGGCGACCGCTCGTTGCGCGTAATCGGACGCATCACCGTGTTTGCGCCAGCCGTTTCGGCATAGGTCCCGCGCGGCAGCAGGTAGTAGTTGGCGTTAACCTTCTCGAGCACGCCGGTAGTCTTGTCGGGGTGGATCACGTTCTGCATCACGACCAGATCGCTGGGCTGGGAGACGGAAAAGTATGGCTCAGCGGTGACAATCATGCCGAACGACTGGAGCGCCGTCGTTACGTGGATCGTGTTCCTGGTGCCTTCCGGGAGAACTTCGCCAAGATTCTGCGCGCGGCCGTCCGGCGAGATCGCCCACAGCACGTAGGTCAGGTATTCTCTGCCGAAACCGTTCGCGGGAGTCAGGCGTTCAAACTTGGCGTCGACCGTAATGCCCCCGCGCTCGCTGGCTACTTTGGCTTCGCCCCTCGCGCCCTGGAGCAATGGCGTGCCTTCAAAGCCGATGGTTGTGGAACCGCTTCGATGCAGGTAGTTGACGCAGTCCAGATTGCGTTGCACGACCTTGACGCGATAGATATACATACCGTTCTGCTGCGTGATCTGATTTGTCTCGCCCGGAGGCATCTGGCCGGTCGGGCTCTGCTCTTGCGCGTTTGCGGAGGGAATCACCGATATTGCGAGAATGCCCGTGACCGCGACGGCGATCAGTGAACAAATGAAGCTGCGGAAAGAAATACCGGTAGGTTGTTCGATTATTTGCGCATGCGCCACTTGCGCCGGATGAGGCGCGAAACAATTCTTTGGATGTGCCATGGTGTGATCTCCTTGCGATCCAGCCTG
>DASWCA010000111.1:0-37051 GCA_036390355.1 Acidobacteriaceae bacterium | reverse complement strand
GCTCCAAGCACCTTCCAAAACCCCAGGATCGTCACAAAGTACGGCGGATAGCCAAGGACCCGCACAAAGCCATCCACAACGCCCGGCACACGCGCCAACTGAGCGATGCCGCCGCTCATGGAGAACGCTACGAGTATGGTTGTAGTCCAATAAACAAGGCTTTTTGCCTTCATGGTCAAGTCTCCTTTTTCGATGTCGACGTTATTGCAGCCCGGCGACAACACGCTCCAGGCTGCCGATGAACTTCTGCCAGCCGTAGTTTGCACCCTGATACGCGGCCTGCTGATCGGGACGGAAGCCGGACTGCTCCATGCGGACGCGCGTGCCGCCCTCCGCTGGAGTCAACGTCAAGAGGACCACCCATTGCAGTCCGCCCGCGGCATCGCCAACACCCCAGCTATAAGACAGGCGTTGGAGCGGGTCGACGACGAGCACCTCGCAGTCGACGATGCCGTTCCAGTTCGGCATGGGCTCGGCGCGGAATTGGAACTTGCGCCCGACCACCGGCTCGAAGTCGTTGTTCATCATCCATTGCGCGAGGAGCGGGCCCTCTGTAAGCGCTCGCCACAGTTTCTCCGGCGGGTGCGGAAATACGCGCTCGACCACGAGGCTACGGGGACACTCTGCTGGATTGCTCATTAGTCCATCCTTTTCAGTAAGTTTTCGAGCTGATCGAACCGTTCGCGCCAGAACGCGCCGTAGAGATTGAGCCAGTCCACCATCGGCGCCAGCGCGTCGGGCCGTGCGCGATAGTGAGTTTCGCGTCCCTCGCGGCGATGCCCTACCAGCTTTGCCCGCTTCAGCACCGTCAGGTGCTTGGAGACGGCAGGCTGAGATACGCCGGCATAGCGAGTCAATGCGTGGACGGTCTGTTCGCCCTGCCGGGTCAACTCCTCGAAGATGGCCCTGCGCGTCGGATCGGCGAGAGCGCGGAACACGGGATTGGCATTGGCCGGCGTCACAGCAAAACCATAACCGTTTGGCTATGGTTAGTCAAGAGAAAAGAGCGAATCACAGAGACCACAGAGAAACGGAGAGACCACAGAGAAGTTCGCAAAGAAAACTGGATGTCTGTGGTCTCTCTTCTGCTCTGTGAACTCTGTGATTCGCATTTTGATTTGCTGCTGAGATAACTGTCTATCTGCGCGACTCACCACACTAGATGCTGCAAAGCTCTTCGGCAAAGAGATCGCGGTGAGTGAGGATGAGGCGGTCTGCGTTGTGCAGCAGCAGCGCGTAGGCTCCCACCGCCGCGGCAGCGAGCGGCGCGAAGATCACGGCCGCGAGCCACGGCTGGTGGAAGTAGCGGCACAGAAGCGTGACCGGCACCTGCAGCAGGATGCTCCCGAAGAGCAGCGCCAGCACCATCAGGCCGCTGGTACGGTTCGTGGGAGTCCGCATCTGGCGCACCTGTCCGGGGGTGAACTTGCGCGGCGCCTGGATGGAGCGCAGCGTGCCGACGGTAAGGTTGATGCCAATCACGAAGACGACCCAGAACGCGGCGGCAATCTGTGCGGACGCGGGAATAGGCGCGGTGGCAACCACCAGAACCAGACACCACGCCAGCACAGCTTCCGCCAGCATCACCGTGAGGCTTGTAATGTTCTTCGCCAGAATCACGTCGCGCAGGCGCACCGGCGCGAGCAGGTAGAGCTGCACGCCCGCGCCGTCCGTGCCGAAGATGTTGTAGAGTCCCGCGAGCAGTCCGAAGATCGCGTAGCCCACCGATCCCGAGAGCAGGTACGCGGGATGGTGTGCGAAGAATCCGCGGCTGAGGATGAAGACGAAGATGAGCGGCGTCAGCAGTCCGAGGATCTGGTTAGCGTTGCCGCGGAGGTAGAGAAATTCCTTGCGCAGGCACGCCGCGACGGTGGGCGAGAAGACGCGCGGCTCAGTCTCTTGTGTGTGGACGGCAGCGCGCGGCGCGAGCGTCTTCGATCGCGGCGCTGGAGCTGCACTGCGCGCGAAGCCTTCGCTGAGATACTCGCCGAGGTACTGCTTGCGCAGGCGCACCGCGAACGCGGCGAAGAAGACTGCGGCCCAGGCCAGCAGCGCCGCGAACTGCGCCAGCCGCAGCAGCGGATGTCCGCTGAGCACGATCGCGTTCACCGCGAAACCGGGCGGCAGCCACTGCAGAACGTGGTTCGAAGCGTGCATCACAGCCAGCAGCAGCGCGCCGCGTACGCTATGCGCCTGCCCGCCTGGCCGGCGCAGGTTGAAGAACTGGAACGAGAGAAAGAACATTGCCAGCACCACGGCGAAAATCTCTCTCGCGCGCCGCGTGGAGAGCCATCGCTCCAGCCAGATCGCAATCATCCGCGCGAAAAAGATGTTCATCGCGGCGTACGCCCCCAGTGCAATCAGCGCGGGCACTGTGTACGCAGGATGCGCGATGCCGATCCCGATCGCCGCGGCGAACAGCGCCAGCGTACCCACAATCGTCGTCGCCGTCATCAGGCCGAGCGCCAGGCGCAGCAGCAGGTAGCGCGGGAACGGCAGCGGAAAGCGCAGCAGTGACGCGGGATCGAAGCTCGACATATTCGCGGAGATGCTGATGGCGTTGAGCGCGATCATCTGCCAGCCCACCGCGACGCCGGCGAGCAGCACCAGCAGCCGCTGCGGATGTCCGCTGCTGACCGCCATCCACGCCAGGAACCCGCAGCCGACGACCGGGCCGATGCCCCAGAGCGCGAAGATCGGCCAGAGGATCAGGCGCAGGACGATCGCCATAACCAGGCTGCCGGTGTTGCGCGGGCCGGACTGGCGGCGCGCGAAGCTGTTGGCGAACATGCGCCAGCGCAGCCACGCGATGGCCGCAAGCTGGACGCGCGCCGGAATCGGCGCGGCGGAAGTCAGCTCAGCCATGAGAGCTCCTGCTCGGGCGGCGTGGCCGCAAGATTTCCCTCGCGGTCGGTGCCGACAATCTCCAGGAAGATCTGTTCAAGCGTCAGGTCGGAGGCGCGCGGCGCGAGGCCGTCCTCGCCCGGACGCGGCGGCGGCACAGTGCGCGCGCGCAGCTCGGCGATCGAACCCTGCGCAACCAACTGCCCGCGATGGATGATGCCGATGTGCGTGCACAGCCGCTCGACAATCTCCAGCACATGAGAGGTCAGAAAGATGGTGGCGCCGCGCGCGATCATGCGCTGCAGCATCGACTTCAGCGTGCCCGCGGCGATGGCGTCGACGCCCTCGAATGGCTCGTCGAGGAAGAGGATCTTCGGGCCGTGAATGACGGCCGCGGCCAGCGCCAGCTTCTTCTGCATGCCATGCGAGAAGTCGGTGATCAGCTTCTTCTGCTCGCCGGCCAAGCTCATGAAGTCCAGCAGCTCTTCCGTCCGCTGCAGCGTGGTCGCGGCGTCGAGGCCGTACATCCGGCCGACGAAGCGCAGATATTCGCTCGCGGTCAGGCGGCCGAACAGCGCCATGCCCTCGGGCACGACGCCGATCTGGCGCTTCAGCTCGGCGGAGTTCTGGGTCAGGTCCGCGCCCAGGATGCGGATGCTCCCGGAGCTGGGCGCCAGCAGCCCGGTCAGCATCTTGATGGTGGTCGACTTGCCCGCGCCGTTGGGCCCCAGGAAACCGAAAAACTGCCCGGCGTCGACGGTGAGATTCACGCGGTCGACGGCGGTAAAGTCACCGAAGCGGCGCGTGAGAGAGGCGGTCTCGATGGCAGGCGTCATGTACGGAACATGGTAAATGCAGTAGTCAGCGGTAAGTGGCCGGGCTCTATTTCCCCTGGTCGAGACGATCGTAGCGAGTTTGTGAGGAAGGCTTCCAGGTAAGCCAAGGCAACCGCTACTACGTTGCACCCAAGGCCGCGGCGACCCCTCTTCGCTGCGTCTTTTGCGGGACTTTGCTGCGTCCTCCGTGGGATTCGGGAAAGACCTCGTTGTACATAAACTAGCGTGGCCGTTAGACCCATGAGGGCACGTAACCATGCATAGACCAAGCCTTTCCCTGTTCGCAATTGTTGCGATTGCGCCAGTCCTTTCAATCACTTCCCACGCTCAGTCGGGCACCATGACGCATCATGTGCGCGACACCGTCCGCAATGGCCAGGCCCAGCAAAATGGACGCCTGCCGGCCACCCAGACAATGAACCTCGACATCGTTCTGCCGCTGCGCGATGCGGCCGGTCTGGACAGCTTCCTGGCTGCCGTGAACAATCCCGCGAGCCCTCAGTATCGGCAGTTTGTGACGCCGCAGGAGTTTACCGCGCGTTTTGGGCCAACCCAGGCGGACTATGATGCCGTGGTCAGCTTTGCGCAGTCGAACGGATTCACCGTCACCGGCGGTAGCCGCGATGGCATGGATGTGCAGGTGAGCGCGCCAGTCTCCGCCGTCGAATCCGCCTTCCACATCGCGATGCGGACGTACAAGCATCCGAAGGAGAATCGCAACTTCTACGGGCCGGACACGGAGCCGACGGCAAGCCTTCCCCTCAGCCTGTGGCATGTGTCGGGGCTGGACAATTACTCGATCCCGCACCCGCTGGTGGTGAACCGGAACGACTATGCCGCGGCCAATCACATCTCGCCGGACGGAGTGGTCTCGCATGCGACGTCGGGTTCGGGGCCTGGGGCATCGTTTCTGGGAAGCGACATGCGCGCCGCCTACTACGGCAGCGGGCCGCTGACCGGCGCGGGACAAAGCCTTGGACTGCTGGAATACTATGGCACCGACCTTGCCGACTTGACGACCTACTACAACAACATCGGCCAGACGAACAATGTGCCGGTCACGCTGTTCTCCGTGGACGGCAGCAGCACGTCGTGCCTGCATAGCGCCGGTTGTGACGATACCGAACAGGAACTGGATTTGACGCAGGCCCTGGGTATGGCGCCGGGGTTGTCCAGCCTGGTGATGTACATCGGCCGCAGCGATACGTCCATCATCAGCGCGATGACGACACACAATCCGCTGCCGGGGACAATCGGCTGTTCGTGGGGATGGACTCCGGTCGATCCGGGCACCCTCGATCCCTACTTCAAGAAGATGGCGGCGCAGGGGCAGAACTTTTTCGTGGCGTCGGGCGACACCTCCACATGGGCAACCTCGCAATATGTCTGGCCTGCGGACGATGCGTACGTGGTGTCGGTGGGTGGCACGGACCTGACTACGGCAAGCGCAGGCGGGGCATGGCGATCGGAAACCGCCTGGGTGGACAGCGGCGGCGGCATTACGGGCGACAATATCGCGATTCCCGCGTGGCAGGCGGGCGTGATCAACGCCGGCAACAAGGGATCGACGACGCTGCGCAATGGACCGGATGTTTCGGCCAATGCGAACTTCACGTTCTACACCTGCCAGAACCAGAGCGGCTGCATGTCGAATACGTATGGCGGGACGAGTTTCGCGGCGCCAATGTGGGCTGGATACATGGCGCTGGTGAACCAGCAGTCGGTGGCGAACGGCCAGCCGCGAATTGGCTTCCTCGACCCGATCATCTACTCGCAGAACGTGACGGCGAGCTACGGCACGGACTTCCATGACATTACGAGCGGCACGTCGGGGAGCTACTCGGCGGTAACGGGATACGACCTGGTGACCGGCTGGGGCAGTCCGAATGCAGGGCTGATTGCTGCGCTGACGGGAAGCGCGACACAGACTCCGTCGTTCACGATTGCGGCCTGGTCTATGCCGGGTTCGGTGGTCGCGGGGAGCAATGCAAATTCCACGATTACGACTGCGGTCTCGGGCGGGTTTAGCTCGGACGTGGGGCTGACGGTCTCCGGTGCGCCGTCTGGCGTGACCGTCAGTTTGAGCCCGAGCACCATTGCCGGCGGTTCGGGATCGTCGGTCGCGACGTTTGCGGTGGCTTCGACGACGCCGCCGGGAACGTACAACATGACGACGACGGGAACGGGCGGCGGGCTGGTCGAGACGGCGTCCGGATCGCTGACCGTAACGGCTCCGGTGACGGGCGACTTCTCAATCTCGGCTTCCTCGTCTTCCTCTTCGAGCATTACGGCAAAGAGGAGTTCGTCGGTGAGCACGACGGTCTCTACGGTCGCCACGGGCGGCTTCAATTCGGCCGTTTCCTTGACGGCATCGGCTGGAAACGGACTCTCGGTGAGTTTCAGCCCAACCTCGATTGCAACGGGATCGGGATCCTCTACGGTACTGATCGTGGTTTCAAAAACAGCCGGCTATGGGAATCACATGGTTACAGTGACGGGGACCGGCGGAGGCGTGACCCATACAGCTACGTTTACGGTGAAGATTACCAAATAATTCTTCGCCGGGAATCACACGGTGACGGTAAAGGGAGAGAGAGATTCCTTGGCAAGGCTAGTGTAGTGCCGCGTATTCTTTCTTTGCTGCGATGAGGATAGGGAGATTCTGATCGGCGCCTTGCCACAGCGTCAGAAAATCCTGATACGCAGCGCGGGCCTTCACCGTGTCGCCCTGCATCGCGTAGGCGCGCGCCAGGCCGAGGCGAGCCAGCGCCCCCCATTCGGCGTTCGTCACCAGGGTGCGATGATCGATAAACTTCTGAAATTCGGCTGCCGCATGCCTGCCATCGTGGAGCATGAGGTAGGCTTCTCCACGCAAATGGACCACGATGAGCCGGAAGTCCCCCAGTTCTATGGCGTTCGTCACCTGTAGCAGTTCAACCGCCCGGCCCGGGTCCTTGCGCTGCAAAGCGATCGCCGCCCGGATCGCAGGCAGCCAATACCTCTGAACCAACGTGTCCAGTGGGAAATCCTTGTCGAGTCTTGCTGCCAGCTTCTCTGCTGCTGCCGTATCGCCTGCCTGAGCCATAGTGAGGGCCGCCATTTCGCGCACATCGCGGTTTGAAGCAAGCTTCAATGCTGCAATGGCATCGGCACGGGCCAGCTTCAGGTTGCCCGATGCTGCTTCGAGTAGCGCTCCATCTGCCTGATAGGAGGCGGCTGCCTCTTTGCCACTGTTGTGCAGGGCCGAATCCGTCGCCCGCCGTTTCAGTTCGCGTGCGTCCTTCAACCTTCCGTACCAGGCTTGCGTGTCTGCCTGCGCGGCCAGAACCGGGTCTTCTGCACCCGGCTTTCCCATGGCGGCTGCTGCAACCTGCGCCATTCTTGCACTATCTTCCTTCAGAAAAGCCAACGTGTAACGGGACCTGGGCAGCAGGTCATGCTCCAACTTTCGTTCTTCCGCCTGCTTGAACACTGCCTCCGCCTCCTCCAGGCGGTTAAGTGCGACATAGTCGTCGGCAAGGTTGTAGTGGCTGCGCGCAGAGTTCGGTTCCAGGCGCATCGCCTCGCGGGCCTCCTCCAATGCTTTTTCTAGGTTCCCAAGCCATCTATAAATAAATCCGAGGGTGGTGTAAGGCGAGTAGTACCCCGGATAGGTCTGCTGCCACTGCTCTAACACTTGCACTGCTTTCTCCAACTCCCCCGTCCCGTTCCAGTAGTAGTGTGACTCGATGTAGAACCGTTCCCGCTCGCTCACCTTCGCCCGCAGCTCGTAAGCCTTGCGGATATTTTCGGCTGCCAGCTCCGGTCCCCGGTGGTTGCCGTATGTGGTCGACATGTACGCGTAGGCCATAGCGAAGTTCGGGTCGAGTTCGATCGCCCTCCTGAAGAAAGGCCGAGCGGCGATGTCCCCTCCCGTCGCGAACTTCTTCCGCCCCAGGCTGTACGCCTTCAATGCTTCGAGTGACGGCGTCGTAGCGTCGACGAGCGGAGTGTCGTACTTTTCGATTGTGGCCAGCGATTCGCCGACTCGGGTTCTAAACCTGCTGGCAATCTGACTCAGGGCATTCAGTACGTCTTCCTTCCTAGCCGCCTGCACCTGCTCCTCAGCGAGTACCTGTCCGCTGCGGCAGTCCACTGCACGCAACCCCAAGACATACTGACTGCCGAGGGATGCGATCGAGCCATTCAGGACGGCCGCGCTTGCGGTCCTTTCGCAGACCTCAAGGGCAACTGCTGGAGTAAGTCGCGCGTCGGCCGACTGACCCATCATTCGCAGCTCCTGCCGGATACGTTCCTCTGTGACGAGGTTAAGAAAAGGCGACTGTTCAAGTTGAACGGTCAGGCCCTGACGGAGCGTCTCATCGAACATGGCATCGCCGGTGGCGTTAGTGAAGTCGGCGAGGACTAGCTCATCTTTGTCCGTAAGAGGTTTGGCTTGCGTGCGATGTTGCCAGAAGTAAACCCCGACAGCCGCCAAAACGAGTATGGCAACGGCAGCGGTTCCGTACTTCAACAGAGGGTGGTGCCTTGGGCTGGCGACCGGACTCGCGCCCGTATTCAAAGGCTCTGGATCGTCGCGCAGCGCATCTTCGCGAAGTGCCGCGGCTTGAGGAGCGGCATCTACCCGGCGTACCTCAGGAACAAGGAACCGATATCCTCGCTTTGGAATTGTCTCAATGTATCTGGGATCATCGGCGTTATCGTCCAGCGCCTCCCTCAGCTTGCGAACCGCAACCCGAAGGCTGCCGTCAAAATCAACGAAAGTATCGCCCGGCCAGAGCCGGCTGCGAAGCTCCTCCCGGCTGATGATCTCTCCCGGATTTTCAAGCAGCGCGACGAGCAGCCGGTAGGGTTGTTCCTGCAGCTTGATTCGTCTCCCGTTCTTCAGGAGCTCCCCCGAGGCGACGTTTACCTCAAACGGGCCGAATTGATAGACAATTCCGGGCTGTGTCTGCACACCTGCCCTCCAAAGCCACCAAGAACTGATCGATAGTCGAGTTTACCACTACGTTCCCCCGGTTAACTGGCTCTCCCATTCGCTTCATTCGCGTGCGCCTAGCAGTTAACAAAGCTTTCACAATAAGTTCCTTTGACCTTGGTGGCCGCGTCGGTTCTGATGCGCCCTGTTGAAACCAGCTGATCGCCGGCCCAAACCGGCTCATTCAGTCTCAACAACTTTGGTCAACAGGAGAGACCGATGAAAGCACTACGAATGCTTCGCACGACTGCTGTGAGCTTAGTTGGGGCGCTCATGATGCAAACCCCGATCTTCGCGCAGGATCAGGCAGGTCAATCTCTGGGATTGGGGCAAGCGGCGCAAGTCGTCAGCGTCTCCCTGGGCAAGTACCACAGTCCTTGGCTCGTCATCCCGGTCATGGTCAATGGGTCTGGCCCTTACGACTTTCTGTTGGACACAGGGACGACCACCACGATCATCGATGCTGCGCTCTTCCAGAAGCTAGGCATGCGGCGTACGGGCGCTATGGTAATGACGACCATGACGGGAGAGAAGACACAGTACCAGGCTATCGCCAGCGAGATTGCCGTGAAGGGACTCTCTCGACAGAACGTCGCCGTGATGGTTTTACCGAAGCTCCCCCTTGGCCCTTTCGTGCGGGGCGTGCTCGGTGAAAACTTTCTCTGCCACTTCGATCTCCTGATCGACAACCAGCACAGACAGATAACGCTGGATGCCGGAGATAGCCTCGCTGACTCTTTCGACGGGGAACGGCTGCCTATGTCTTCCTCCAGTGTCTCGGCGGAAGGCGATACGCTACATCGCCCGATGGTCTCTGTCAAACTCCCGTCCATCGACTCTCATCCTCTATCCATGGTGCTCGACAGCGCTGCTGAAGCGGTGGTGATTTTCCGGCAAAAAGAATTCGCCTGGAGAAATCTCGGCGACGGGAGTGCCGACCACTTGATGGTGGAGACCATGGCCGGACCGCTACGGTGCAGCTTGTGGCAAGACAGCCTTCGCTGGGGTAGGTTCTCTGCAAGCGGCGTTGATATGTTGATGTGCGAAGACGCCAAGACGGCGAAACTGGACACCGGAGGGAGCGTGCCAACCGGCATGTTCAAGCGGGTCTTGATTAGCCACGCGAACTCGTATGTCATCGTAAATCCCGTGAGACGCTCGTCCACCTTGCAAGAGGCAGCTGTCGTTCCGCCTCGATAACCGCAAGCGTGAAGGCAAAAGCCTAAAGAGGTATGTCACCGCGCTACCCGGTTCACAGACCATCCCTACTCGCCTGAGGGGCATGAAGTTAGCAGATAACAAAGTCTTCATGGCGAGTTCCTTTGACCTGAACGGGCGTGTGGGTTTTGATGGCCCGTGTTGAACCCGGTTGATCGCCGTTTGGTTCACCGGTTATCTCGCATTATTGGGAGTTCATGATGAATATTCCTTCTGCTTTCAAGCTGAGCGCGATCACCCTTACAGGCATTCTGGTTCTACTCACCTTCTCGAACAAACACGCTTTGCCCAGAGTGCAGGCACATGAGGCGAGTGAAGGCTGCTCAGTAGCTTCGCTGCACGGAGATTATGGGCTAGTGCTCAGAGGAGAGGTCCTGAATGTGGGACCTATCGTGTCTACCGGGGTGACGACGTTCGATGGTGCAGGTCACTTTGTCGCGGACCAGACGGTCAACGTCAACGGCAATGTCTTTCCAGGGCACCTGACCGGAACCTATACGGTGAACAAAGATTGCACTGGCGACTCTGAACCTGTCGGGGAAGGTCCTCACTCGTTCGTAATTATTGACGGCGGAAAGCAAATGGACCTGATGGATAACAATTCTGCCGAGGTGCTCACGATTCACTTCACCAAGATAGGTCAGGAATAAACGATCACCACGAAGACTGAGTGGCGCGGCCATCTTTGTTGCACTGCAAAAATAGACAAAGATGGCTCGCAACCACTCCTTAATAATGACCGCGTCGGTTCTGATTATTTTTCGCGAAAAACCTCAGCGAATCCGCGTGTCAGGCCCCCAGCCGCCCAAGAATCCATCTAACCTACTGTAATCGACCTACTTAGCCCGTAAAACCAGTTGGCAGTTTACCCAAACAGATATAATAGATATAGGCGAAAACTCAAAACGGATCGTCAGCGCATCCCTGGGTGGGAATCGGCGATTGGGCCAACGCGCCTGGCTAAGTTGCTGATTCTGGCTATTTTGCGAGTAATTCCTTTGGAATCTGTATTCTCTAAGCCACACATTCCAAATGGCTTTTCCCCAAGATGCCTATCGGCGGGTATCCCGTGGCGGTTTACGGGTGTTTGGCGGAGGGCGTGGTCTTCTGTTGGGCAGCGGCTTGTTTCTCGGCGGCTTCGATGGCTTTGCGGAACTCATCGACGGCAGGAACGTCGTGGGAGTGCAGGCCGTTCTTGTGGATCCAGCGCCAGCCGGCGGGCGCGTCGGTGGGGTCGTTGTCGGTTTTGCCCTCGAAGACCTGGAACGAGTCGTCGACGTTCCCGATCTCGGCCTGCGGACGGGCGGTGCTGCCGCCGTCGAGGCTCGGATCGTGCGCGCCGGCGGTGTTGGGCGGCGGCGTTCCGTGCTGCACGCCGATGGCGAGTCTGCCGTCGGTCTGGCTGGCCGAGCCGACGCGGCTGTTCTGCCGGGGATCGCTGATGGTCGCGCCAGCGAGTTTGCCCGAGCCTTTGCGCACGACGATGACAAGGTCAGCGTCGACCGCGCCGATCACAGTCTGGAAGCGCCCCCACTTCAGCAGCGCGGTTTCGACGTCGTGCTGCGCGGTCTGGTTGGCGTTGGGATCTTCGAGCGAGATGCCCGCGCGCGGGTCGATGATCACAGCGACGGTCCGCGCCCGCAGGAAATACTCCGGTAGGACGGGCTTGTCGCTCTTCGCAAACGCCGGCGTGAGGACAAGGCAGGCCACGGCGACGAGGACGAATTTCGAAACGCGGTTCACAGGCATGGGCTCAGCCTCCTCTGCCGGACGGGACAT
Source organism: Acidobacteriaceae bacterium (assembly GCA_036390355.1). Taxonomy (GTDB): domain Bacteria; phylum Acidobacteriota; class Terriglobia; order Terriglobales; family Acidobacteriaceae; genus Edaphobacter. The sequence continues at coordinate 25,396 of DASWCA010000111.1, read as the reverse complement.
CGATATCGATATTGGTATGACGAAAGCGAATCACGGACGACACAGAGAAAACGAGAGACCACAGAGATATTACGCTCGCGCGGTTCGGGCGATCTGTGGCTCCTGGGTCAGGTGTCAGCATCCTGCGGCTGGCCGGTCGCGGCAATCGGTTGCGTTGATACACTTTTAGGACTGCACGGGACTTCTGGACCGGGATCGCCATGAAGAGTCTATGGAAGATCGCTTGCGCGTGTCTGCTCGGCGGAGTTGTGGTGGGTGTGCTGGCTCAGCGCGCGTTCCGCCAGTATCCGTCGGTGGAATATGGCACTGCGATTCCTCTGCCTGCGGACTGGCGCACGCCCGCCGAGTGGACCTTTGCGCGGCTGATGTTTCCGCCCGGACCGCTGGACGGTTATCGGGGGCGCTTCGACGGGCCATGGCAGCAGGGGCTGTCGCTGTGGACGCAGGATTATCCTCGCGCCGACCGGGCGCTGGCGAATGCGGTGCGGCGGCTGACGCGGGTCGATGCGCGTTCGGTCGAGCAGGCCGTGAGTCTCGATGACGGGGACGAGATCTATAACTGGCCGTGGCTGTATGCCGTGCAGGTGGGCGAGTGGGGCCTGACGGAGGCGGAGGCGAAGAAGCTTCGCGACTACCTGCTGCGCGGCGGATTCTTTATGGCCGACGACTGTCACGGGACGCAGGAGCAGGCCTACTTCGAACGGACCATGAAGATGGTGTTTCCGGAACGGGAGCTGGTGGATATTCCGAATGACGATCCGATCTTCCACACCATCTTCGATCTGGACGACCGCTTCCAGGTTCCCGGCGCGGAGCACCTGGCGACCGGGCACAAGAAGGATGGCTACCCCGCACTGGAAGGGGATTTACGACGATAAGGGCAGGATTATGGTGGCGTTCTCGCTGAACTCGGACCTCGGCGATTCGTGGGAGTTTCTGGACGATCCCCGCTATCCGACGCAGTATTCGGTGCTGGGAACGAAGATTGGCGTCAACTACGTGATCTATGCGATGACGCATTGAAGCCGGTTATTCGGCGCCGGCGACGAAGGACAGAGTCGTGAGCTACTGGAACTGCCGCCATCGCGATCAGCGCCGGCGAATTCTGGGCTGTAAACGTTGGCCACGTCCCATGCAGGCAGCCCGTAAGCCGGGCTACGCTGCCGGGGGAGGAATTGCACCGAGCTGCATCATCAGTCCGAGGATGTCCATGAGGATGCGCGTCTCCTTGATGCGGCCTTGCTCTAGCCGATCGAAGACGAAGCCCCAGACCGCAACCTGCCGTCCGGTGGCAGGTATCCCGAGGAACTCTCCCTTGTGGGTGCCGGTCCATTCAAAGCGGCTCGCCACTTTATCGCCTTCGGCGACCTGCTCCTTGATGGCGAAGACGATATCTGGGAAGCCCGCGCGCATAGAGCGAAGGACATCTTTCAACCCTTCAAGGCCGGGACCTTGTCCGGGGAACGGAACCTGCTCGACCACGTCTTCCCATACAAACTGAGCGGCCGAGTCTATTTGACCCTGCGTGATCACTTCATCGACAAAGCGGCGAACAATGGTGGCGTTGTCTTGCATCGATCCAGATCTCCTGTGAACGGGTTGAACTTGGATTATATCCACGGGAGTTGACAGCCGGGGCTCCGGTCGATGCCCCAGCAACCTACCCGCAAGTTCCATCGACGCCCCATGGGCAACAACTGCCATGCCACGCGGATCGCGTTGTGACTCGATCGGGGAGGGCCACGGCCCGCCAAGATGCTCCGGCCTTGGGGCAGGAGCTGCGCATCTACCCCTGAGAGGCAAAGATGGGTCGAACGCAACAATTCCAACTTATCCGAATCCCGTGGCACATACTGGCTGATATATTTTCCACGGCGCGAACTTGGCCACTTTACGGCAGCGAATTCGACGAGGAGGAGCCATGCATTGGAACGAGAATTCAAGAAGGTCGTTTCTAAAGCAGCTTGGCGCGGCTGGAACTCTGGCACTCGTCGCGCCGAATACTGAGGCACTGGCCGCCCCCGGCCAGGCCCAGGGCGTCGCCGGCAGTTCCTCGAATGCCACCGGCCCCAATGCCACCGGCGTGACTCCCAGGGCCGCCGTATTGAAACCCGGTTGGCGCCCGCTCCTCGACGAGAAGCTCACCTCCTTCGAACTCTGGATGGGGGTGCCCCACGAGACGGTCGTCGGCCTCCCGGAAGGCACTCCCACCAGCCCGACCGCACACGACGGCACGCCGCTCGGCTTGAACAACGATCCCAAGCACGTTTATAACCTGCGGATGGAGGCGGGCGAACCGGTGCTGTACATCACCGGCGAAATCTTTGGCGGCTTGACCACCCTGGAAACATTCTCTAACTACCATCTCCGGGCGCAGATCAAATGGGGCCAAAAAAAATGGGCGCCCAACCTGAACATTGGGTTCGACAACGGCATCCTCTACCACTGCACCGGGCCGCACGGAGCATTCTGGAAGGTCTGGAAGCGCAGCCTCGAGTTTCAGATTGCGGAGAAGGGCATGGGCGACCTGTATGCACTGGCCGGAACCTGCGCCGAGGTACGCGTAGTGCATCCCGCCCGGGCCTGGGTGTTCGACCCGGCCGGGGAACCGAAAAAGTTCACCGAAGCCACGCTGCCGGGAGCCACGAACGGAAATCGTGCCGGTCATCTCGCCGGAGATTTCGAGAATCCCCTGGGCGAATGGAACACGATTGAACTCTACACGCTGGGGCGCACTTCGGTGCACGTGGTGAACGGCCATGTGGACAACGTGATCCAAAACGCCAGCACGATCGAGGGGCCGGATCACACCGAAACGCCGTTGAGCAGCGGCCAGTTGCAAATCCAGTCCGAAGGCGCCGAAACCTACTGGCGCCGCGTCGAGATCGAACCCATCACCGAATTTCCCGCCGAGATCAAAAAGGCCGCGGGGCTGTAATCGCGGGTCTCCAGCCACTCGGAAGGCCGGACTTTGCCCGCCGACCGGATCGAAGGGTTGTCGGCATACAAGTCCCCGGAGGGACGAACGGCCATAGCCCAACGATTTGAGGTGATCGAGTATGCCCAAAACGTTGGTGGCCCCGGAACTCGGCGAGGAGTTCCGGGGCCACGTCCCATGCAGGCGGCCCGTAAGCCGGATTCTGTTTTAGACGATCATTCCTCTAGGCGACGCGTTACCGCGGCGCTCGAGCAACCTACCCGCAAGTTTCGGCTGGCTCGTCCGAAGACTTGCCTGAACTCTCTGCCTGGGCGCATCGGGCCGATACGCTCGTGCCCGCTGAGAGTGCGGACGCGATCCCTGCCTATTTGGTCTTGCTCCGTGTGGGGTTTACCATGCGGCGGTCATTACTGGCCGTCCGGTGCGCTCTTACCGCACCTTTTCACCCTTACCTTCAGCTGCTTGCGCAACTGCTGGCGGTATATTCTCTGTTGCACTGGCCGTCTATGTGCCTTGAAGCACACATCCCGGACGTTATCCGGCACACTGCCCTGCGGAGTCCGGACTTTCCTCCCCCTCCCGATGGCGAACCACGGGAGGCAGCGATCATCCGGCCGCCTGCTTTTTGAGTGTATCGCGGAGCGTGGGTTGGCGGTGAAGTTCTTACGCGAGCTTGCTGTCCGCGGAGGAAGGCGGCCGGAGCAGTAAGCCGTGCAGGCGGGCGCAGACGAAGGCGAGGACGAGCAGGGACGCTCCGAAGAGAAGTTCGTTCGCGCCGCGGGCGAGCAGGGTGTGCCCATGGGCGAGGAGGAGCGGGATCCGCGTGCGGCCCTCGGTGGACACGGCGATCATCAGCAGGCCGGCGGCCCCGCTCCAGAGGAGGATTTCGAGGGGCTTGCGCCAGGTTTTCGAGATGAGAGCGGCGGCGGCGAGAGTGAGCGTGGCCGCGGCACAGACCAGCGAGGCCCAGGGGATGAAGAGGAAGGCGACCGTGGTTCCGAGGGCGACGACGAAGGTGAGGCGGACGAAGCGATCGCGCACGCCGTAGAGCACAGCGGCGAAGGGCAGTACGAACCAGAGCGTCGACATGATGCAGGCGAGCAGCGGTCCCATTTGGTTGAGCAGGTACGGGCCGTTGGTGGTGCGCCAGGTCGGCGGCGTGACTTGGAAGTAGAGATTGGCGAGATTGAACATGAGTTCGCGGGCGATGTCGGCGAGGAAGAGCGCGAGCACGATGCGCCAGGTGAGGGAGACCAGTGTTTGAGCGTAGGCGGTCCAGAACCAGAGGCGACCACGAGTAGCGGCCATCTCGGTCAGGTCGCCGAGGATGGCGGCGGCGCGTTCGCGGCCGGCGAAGAGGGTGAGGAGCGATTCTGCGGGGGATGTGTTGGGCATATGCGGCTCCTATGCAATGACTGACCGATGAGGGAGCAGGCGACGATACAGGTACGAGCAGACAATGGCGGCGAGGAGGAAGGCGGTCATCTCGTAGAGGAAGTGTGTCGCCGGATATCTTGAACCCCAGGTGAAGACCGCGATTGGTATTTGCTTGATGTGGATCGCATACAGAAACCACAAATGAAACAAAGGATTCATGGCAACGACCGGGATGCATGTTGCTGCGAGGACGATCATGGGTCTGCGCCAGGGTGGAAGCAGGAAAGCGGCCGCAATGGCGAGCACGCAAAGAATGGTGGAGAGCTCTCCCGGCAACGGACCAAGCATGTAGATCGGCAGAGTGATAAGGAGCAGGGCGCACGCGAGCTGGGTCAGGCGATTTCGCAGCCCGAAGCGAATGAGGACGAAGGGCAGCGCGAAAGAGAGCGCCCTAACCATGAACCAGCAAAAAATCCAGGTGAAAGAGCTGGTCTGCGGATGGGTCCGGGCGTATATCCAGCTGCCTCCATGATGCATGAGGGTTATCTTCAGCTTTGTCAGCGCGATGGCCATGCGGCTCATGCAGACGGCCGAGCAGACGAGCGCGACCGGCGTGCGCCAGCCCAGGAGGATGAGCGTGCCGACGTAGGTGGTCCAGAACCAGAGGCGGCTGCGGGTGGCGGCGAGCTCTTCGAGGTCGCCAATGATTGCGGCTGCTCGGGTCGGGTCGGTGAGGCGGGCGAGGACGGATTCGGATAGGGGCTTAGACATTTGTAGCTCCAAACCCATGTCTCAGAAGCGAGACATGGGGCACCCGAATTCGGTTGATGGGATTGGGGAGCAGGTCGAGGCCTTCGAGGAGGCTGCGATAGGCGGATTGGGCGCTGGCGAGGGCGTTGCGGCCTTCGCGCGTGACGGTGACGAATCGCTTGGCGCGGCCTCCGCGCTCGGGGGTGGGGCTGCCGTCGCGGAAGGTAACCAGGCCCTTGTCTTCCATGCGGTGCAGCGTGGTATAGAGCGCGCCCGGCGAGGGGTTTCGGCCAGTGCGGGCGGCGATTTCGCTGAGGATAGTGACGCCGTATGCCTCGTCTCCTAGGCGCAGGATTGCGAGGAGGACGATCTGTTCGAATTCGCCAAGGGAACGGTCGAAGTTCATATGAACTACAACGTAGTACTAAAGGTGAGATGTGTCAAGAGGAAATTGCTTAGTGGATGGTTGGACGAAGAGATTTTTCGATTCAGCTATCGGCTTTGTATACCCCAGGGGCTGAAGCCCGGTTTGTGGCTGGTTTTGGAATGCCAAGGCTGAAGCCTTGGCTTACCCCAGGTGCGCAGGATTCTTGAGAGAGGTGCTCAAGGCATCTCGATAGGGTATGAGGATGGGCGGGTGCTGCGGGTCAATCGCGGTTGCGGAAGTCGACCGTAACGATGGTGGCAACGTCGACGGGGCGGCCGTCTACGACGTAGGGGCGGTAGCGCCAGTGGCGGACGGCGTCGACGGCTGCTCCGCGTAACAGGCGGTGACCGCTCAGGACGTGGGTGGCCGAAACGGTGCCGTCGCTGGAGATTACGGCCTGAAGGATCACTTTGCCGTCAAGGTGGGTGAACTTCGCCAGCGCGGGATAGCTGGGCAGAGGCGCGGAGATGAGGTTGCCGGCCATCAAGCCCGACGAGACGGTGGGATACGCCTCATGCGTGGGGCTGGAGCGGAAGTTGGAGTGCTGATTCGGCCGCCGCAGGAGGCCGGGAGAGTTGCGGTCGGACTCCGCAGCTGCGGCTTGATCTTCGGCAGAGGCTCCGACGTAGGTGGAGTCCGGATCGATGGAGCGGGCTGTCTGGCGGAGAATAGGCGCGGCCGCCGAAGTTGGCGGCGTGCCGGGTGTGGACGGCTGGGCGGCGGGAGCGATGTTATTGGCGGCAGGGCGGATGGGAACTTCAGGCTGGCCGGGAATCGGCGTGTGGTAGGGCTCGGCGATGATGTCGTCGTCCTCGTGCCGTATTCGGACGGGGTGCGTGGGGGTGGAAATATCCGGCCCGCCAATAGTCGGCACGTCGGCACTCGGCTTGGATAGGGGAAGTTTCGCGGCGGCCGTGGTGGCGACGTCCAGGGCAGGCCTGGCGGCAGGAGTTATGGGCGTTTGCGAGTTTGCCTGGCCACCGGGATGGGAATGGAGAGTCGCGAACAGAAGGACCGCGACCAGAAGCGCGGCGGCGCCCGCAGTCAATGCACTGAGCATGGAGGGCGAGAACGGCGGCGGCGGCGGGGCGGGGTCGATGGGAGACGACGGCAGAGGAAAGGGGATTGGGTTGGGCGGAAGATCCTGCTCGGGCTCGGGTTCCGGCTCGCGCTCGAGACGGACGAGCAGGGTCGGTCCGAGGACTGGATGCGGTTCGTGGGCGGGTTGTTCGGGCTCGATCTCGAACTCGTCAGCGGGTTCGCTCTCAGAGCTTTTTTCGAATCTGTGGTCGTATCTGGTTTCGTGTTTGTCTTCGTATTTGTCCTCAAGCTTCTTGTCGAATCTGGTCCCGAACCTGCTGTAGACGGATTCGGGCCGAATGAAGCCGGGTACGGCTCGTGGGCCGGGGAACTCGATGACTGGGGCCGGTCCGGGGTCGGAGTCGAGAGCAAAGTCAGGGTTGCGTTGCCCGGGAGGCTCGTTCCAGGGCCGGCGAAGGACGGTGTTCAGGAAGCCCATGAGATGGCGGATCGAGTGCTGCAGCTCCTGGGCGACGGTGTCGACGTCGTTGCCGCAGATCGCGACGGCCACAATTTCAAGCAGATCGGCTCGGGGCAGCGAACCGCCCTCGCGGAGAATGATGGAGCGCACCATGGAGCTGAGATCGTCGGCGAACGGGCCCGCGTCGTCGAGCAACCCGATTACTGGGTGGATGTCCTCCGGGGAGCCGTAATGCATTCCATAACTTGCGAAGAATTCCTGCAACTCCCTGACGTACGAGGCAAAACGGTTCGCGACTTCCGGAGAGGTCCAGGGGACAGCCATGGTGCCCGATTAGATGCGGGGAGAGGCGAATGGGGTGACTTCGGGCTGTGGAAGAAATGTTGGGTGCGGGATAGCCAGGATTCATTCCAACGGTTGTCTGCGCTTGCGTCAGATCGAAACAATCTTCAGGCCGGGGATGAGTTGGAAGTGCTTCACGTTCAGCGTCGCGACCTCAAAGCCGAGATGCAAGGCGGTGGCTCCGATGATCAGGTCTTCAAATGCGATGATGTTGCCTTTGGCGGCCTGCTCGCCCTCGATCCTTCCAGCCATTAGAGCAATATCGAGGTTAAGCGGATGCACAAGCAGGTCGTGGACCGCCTTTTCGACGAAGATTCTTCGGCGATCTTTGTCGGCTTGAGTTCGGGCGCGATAGATGCCGTGAGCCATTTCAACGACACTTACAGTTGATATGGCAATGTCGACTTCGCCATGAATATTTCGAGCCCGGCGCAGAATATCTTCCACACCGTCGCCGCGGCGCTCAGTTGCGATCAAAATGCTGGTGTCAAGAATCAATCCCACGCGGATCTATCGGCGGGTTTGCGGTTGCGGATGATCTCTTTCATGTCCGCGGCGAAGTCAGCATCCACCACCGGCTTATACCCGAGTTCTCTTGACCCAGCTTCCGCGAGGGCGATCGACTCGGAGATCGAGCGGCGTGCCGGGGCTGCGGGACGCAGTACGGCAACCGGCTCGGAACCCGACTCGATGACGATCTCCTCACCGGCACGTACGCGGGCGAGCAGGCCGGGGAAGTCGCGAACCGCCTCAGTCTCCGAGATGTGGGTCGTGGCCATGGACAATGATACCGCGTCTGCGAGGAACGGATACGCCGATTGCTGCGTACAATCGTCGTAGACACGATGGAATTCAAGGAAGCCATTTTTCTGGCCTTGCAATCGCTGTGGCAGAACAAGCTGCGCACGGTGCTGACGCTGCTTGGCGTCATGATTGGCGTGGCCAGCGTGATTGCCGTGGTGACACTGGTCAACGGCGCCAATACCTATGTGACCACGAAGTTTACGCGGTATGGCGCGGACGTCTTTACGGTGTCGCGGTTCCCGGCCATCATCACTAGCGCCGAGCAGTACGAGAAGTATCAACGGCGGAAGAACGTCATGTTCGACGACTATCAATATGTCCGCGACAACTGCAAGCGCTGCGTAGGGATGGGAGCGCAGCAGGCGACGCGGGCGAAGGTCGTGCGCGGGACGCAGTCGGTGACCGACTGCCAGATTCGCGGCTACACGTGGGAGATGCCGTCGCTGCAGAATCTGGACATTACGGAGGGGCGGGACTTTACCGAGCAGGACGAGAACCACGCGTCGCATGTGGCGATTATCGGGACGGACATCCGCGACAACCTGTTTCCGGGGATCGATCCGCTGGGGCAGGAGTTGCGCGTGGATGGCCAGCCGTACACCGTGATCGGCATATCGGAGAAACAGGGCAGCACCTTTGGGCAGAGCCAGGACAACTGGGTGGGAATCCCGCTGACGGCCTATCAGAAGACTTACGGGACGATGAAGTCGCTGACGATCTACGTAAAGGCTGGGTCGGCCGGGCCGGTGCTGGAGGCAGCGGGCGATGAGGTGCGGGTGTTGATGCGCTCGCGGCGGCACGATGCTCCAGGCCAGGCGGACTCGTTTGAGCTGGACATCAATAACACGCTGGTGGGATTCTTTTCCGTGATTACGGGATGGTTTGGCGCGGTGGCGGGAGGGATTGCCATGATCGCGCTGGTCGTCGGCGGCATCGTAATTATGAACATGATGCTGGTGAGCGTTTCGGAACGTACCCGCGAGATTGGCATACGCAAAGCGCTGGGCGCACGGGGCCAGGACATTACGCTTCAGTTCCTGGTGGAGTCGGCGTCGATGGCGCTGCTGGGCGGATTCTTCGGCGTGATGATCGGGTTGATAGTGGCGGAAGGCGTGACGCTGGCGCTGGGGTTCCCGTCCACGGTAACGGCGTGGAGCGTAGCGCTGGGGCTGGTGATGGCGACAGGGACGGGAATATTTTTCGGCGTGTATCCGGCATGGAAGGCCGCGCATCTGGATCCGATTGTGGCGTTGCGGTCGGAGTTGTAAAGCAGTTGTGAGTTGTGAGTTGTGAGTTGTGAGTTGTCAGTTGATAGGTTGCAGGTTGTCGGTTCATCCTCCCGCGGCGTCATTCTGTGCGAAGCACAGAATCTCCGTAGTTGCCTTTAGTCTGACAACTAACAATTAACAACTAACAACTTTTCTTTAGCAGGAGTCATGATGCGGGCTGGCGATTTCAAAGAGACGGTGACGATGGCGCTGGATACGCTGCGGGCGAATAAGCTGCGCAGCGGATTGACGATCCTTGGGATCGTGATCGGCGTGATGACCGTGATCACGATCTCGTCGGTCGTCAATGGATTGAACCAGAGTGTGTCGGGCCTGGTGGAGTCACTGGGATCGAATGTGCTGTTCGTATTCCGCTTCCCTGTGTTCGGGCAGCGGCCGACTACGGAGATGCTGACGCGCAAGCAGCTTACGTACGACGACGCGGTGGCGATGCGCGATCTGGCGCACGTGGTGGCCGTCTCGCCGGCGCTGCAGTTTACGGACAATAACGCTCCGGGTAGGGCTGGCGTGACCGCGATCAAAGGCGGCGGCAAGACCATGCAGAACACGATCCTTACGGGGAACACTCCGGACCAGAAGGATGTGACGCAACTGAATCTGCTGGATGGGCGCTTCTTTACCGAGCAGGACCAGCAGCGGGCTTCGCGCGTGACAGTGCTGGGGCACGATACGGCGGACCAACTGTTTCCGGGGCAGAGCGCGATCGGCAGGGAAATCGAAGCGGCGGGGATGCTGTTTACCGTGGTGGGCGTGCTCGAGAAGCAGAAGCAGGCGTTCGGAGGAGGTAAGAATCCGAACGACAACCAGGCGTATTTCCCGATCACCACCTTCCACTACATGCATCCGGAGCAACTGGATTACTGGATCTCGCTGAAGTACGACGATCCCAAGAACCGCCCGCTGGTGGAGGACGAACTGCGGGAACTGTTGCGGCGGCGGCGCAAGGTTCTGAATGACAAGGCGGACAACTTCGCGATCTTCGGGACAGACTCGCTGACGCGGCTTTGGGACCAGATTACGGGCGGACTGTTTCTGCTGATGTTTTCGCTTTCGTGCGTGGCGCTGCTGGTGGGCGGCGTCGGTGTGATGAACATCATGCTGGTGAGCGTGACGGAACGAACGCGCGAGATAGGAGTGCGCAAGGCGATCGGGGCAACCAAGCGGACGATTCTGACGCAATTCACGCTGGAGGCGATCACGCTGTGCGCGGTAGGCGGCGTGATTGGGATCATTCTGGGCGGCGGCGTTGCGTTCGGGCTGAAGCTGCTGCTGCCGACGCTGCTGTCTCCGGTGTGGGTGGTGGTGGCGTTTCTGTGCTCATGCACGATCGGGCTGGTCTTCGGGATCTATCCGGCATGGAAGGCGGCGAATCTCGATCCGATCGAGGCGCTGCGGTACGAGTAATGGCCGAGACACTATGGACTGGCGCAATGATGCTCTTATCGCGCGAATGGGTTCAACAGCCTCACATCAATATCCTCCACATCGTTCGTGTTGCGTGTGACGAAGGTCAAGCCATGCGCCATCGCGGTCGCGGCCAGGAGCGTGTCGACCACAGGTCTTGGGCGCTGGGCGGAGAGTTCTCCCCATAGGCGCGCGGTGGTGGCGTCGATGCCGAGGATGAGTTCGGCAAATCCGAACTCCAGGCCATCGATCCATGCGCTGATGCTCTTCGCCGCCGCCGGGTCGGTGAGGTGTTTCTGGGCGACACCTTTTCGCAGTTCGCCGAGAGTCAGAACGCTGACGTAAAGCGTGGATGGGTCGGTGTCTGCTACGAACGCGAGGACCTTCTCATCGGCGATTTTCTTGCGTGTCTCGGAGAGGATGTTGGTGTCAAGGAGATATTGGACCGGCTGGCTCACAGGGTCACTTCGCGTCCGGTATCGCGGTCGCGTGTCACCTCGAAGCTGTCGAACTTCGGGCCGCCCAGCAGGTATGCGCGCAGGTCAGGCTTGTGCGCAGTGAGGGCACGGTACTCCGCGATGGAGAGTACGACGGCGCGTTCCGAGCCGTGACGCGTGATGATCTGCGGGCCTTTGGTGTTGGCCTCTTCGATCACCTCGCTCAGCCTCGTCTTCGCCTCCTGCACCTGCCAGACAGCCATATTGGCCTCCAAACCATTTCAACCATAATTATAGTCGATCTAGTTGATATTATCTCATATAAACTTCACCAGCCGACCAGTTTTCCGACCGATGGATTTCCCGAATCCTATTGCCGAGGCATGACAAACGGTAACGTTTTCATGCGGTCACGCACTGCTTTCGAATGCCCTAAAACCTGCATATCTATTCACTTATAATGGATATTCATTAGCATTGACCTTTGTTCTGGGGGTCTGCCATGCTCTTCTCCAGAGGCATGGAGAACATGCTTGCCGATCGCCAGTCTGAAGCTCACTTCCCTTCCTCCTTCCGCGCCCCTGCGCCGATTTTTCTGATGTGTCCGCCGACCCTCTACGAGGTCAGCTACATCATCAATCCGTGGATGGAGGGCAACCTGGGCAAGTCGTCCCAGGTGCGTGCTATCGAGCAGTGGCGGCAGTTGCGTACCGCGCTCTCCGGCATCGCCTCGGTGATTCTGGTAGAGCCCGTCGCGGGATCGCCGGATATGGTGTTCACCGCGAACGCCGGGCTGGCGCGGAACGGTATCGTGGTCGTGAGCAACTTCCACCATCCCGAGCGGCAGGACGAGGAGCAGCACTTCCGGCGTTGGTTTGCCGAGGCGGGTTATCGTGTCGTCGACCTGCCGCGCGGGACCTTCTTCGAAGGTGAAGGCGACGCGCTCTTCTCCGCCGATGGCTCAACGCTGTGGGCCGGTTACGGCGCGCGTACGCAGCGAGCCAGCCATGCCGCGCTGGGAGCGGTGTGGCCGGTTGATGTGCAGAGCCTTCACCTGATCGATCCGCGCTTCTACCATCTCGACACCTGCTTCGCGCCGCTTGAGGACGGATCTTTGCTGTACTATCCCGCTGCCTTTGACGCGTCGTCGCTGGGCCGCATTCACTCCTTTTACCCACCCGCGGCGCGCATCGCAGTCAGCGAAGGAGACGCTCTGCGCTTCGCCTGCAACGCTATTAACGTGGGCAGGACCGTGGTGCTCAACCACATCAGCGCCGAACTTGAGTGCTCGCTGCGCCGGCGCGGCTTCGACGTGATTCAGGTCGCGCTGGACGAATTCCTGAAGGCAGGCGGTGCCGCGAAGTGCCTGGTGATGAAGCTGTCCCCGGCAAGGAAGGTTCCGATTGCACCTCGCGAACCTCAATCCATGTACTCGGCGGGGTACCCCCCTCCCCCTAAAGTCTCAAAGTCTTCGATCTAGATGAGTTAAGTCTGGACCGGTCTATACCGTTGGGGCCAACGTGTAAAGGCCCAGCCGAGGGGCTGAGCCTTTTCTTTAACTCTATTTATCTATTTAAAGGATAGCAGGTTGGCATAGACCTGGGCTACCCGCCTTGCTCGGAGGTTCGGTTGACAGGGGCTGGTCAGACGGGGTCGGTAGACCCACTCATCGCGATAAAGCCGCGATGAATGGGGCACGGGTACTTGGGTGGTTGGGGAAACGGATCGTGGATAATGAGTGGGCCACCTGCCGAAACGGGATTTTTTTGGGGCAATAGTAAGATGCGATAGCGGCATAGCTTGATGGGGGGCAGACCTTTATGTACGCTCGATCCTCGTTGCACGTGACATGTACCCTGGCGACGGCAAGTCTTTTCTGCGTGGCACATACGGGGTGGGCGCAGGAGCCGGACCGGACCGTGCTGCCGATTGCGCCCCCGCCGTTTCGCGGGACAGTGGGCACGACGTACAAGGAGTCCGTTCCGTCGCCGATTCCGCCGCTGCGTGCGCCGGTGGGCGCTCCGAATGTGCTGGTGGTGTTGCTGGACGATGAAGGTTATGGGCAGTCGGGTACGTTTGGCGGGCTGATCCCGACGCCGACGCTGGACCGGCTGGCCGCGGGCGGGCTGCGGTACACGCGCTTTCATGTGACGGCGCTGTGCTCGCCGACGCGGTCGGCGCTGCTGACCGGGCGGAACAATCACGCCGTCAGCATGGGCACGATCGCGAACTGGAGCACCGATGAGCCGGGATATACCGGCTCGATTCCGAAGAGTGCGGCGATGTTGCCGGAGGTGCTGCGCGAGAACGGGTATGCGACCTCGGCGTTCGGCAAGTGGCACCTGATTCCTGAGCCGGAGGTGACGCTGGCTGGACCGTTCGACCATTGGCCGACGCACCAGGGCTTCGACTACTACTACGGATTCATCGACGCCGAGACGAACCAGTGGTTTCCCGAGCTGACGGTGGGGACGCAGCCGATCGAGATGGTGGCGCCGCCCGGACGCAAGGGCGATTACACGCTGAACGAGGATCTCGCGAACAAGGCCATCGACTGGATCAAGGCGGAGAAGTCGCTCGCGCCGGAGAAGCCGTTCTTCATCTATTACGCGCCGGGAGCGAGCCACGCTCCGCTGCAGGCTCCGCGCGCGTGGGTGGACAAGTTCAAAGGCCAGTTCGACATGGGTTGGGACCGCTATCGCGAGATTGTGCTGGAGCGGCAGAAGAAGCTGGGCGTGGTGCCGCAGGATACGAAGCTGACGCTACGGCCGGCGGAGATTCCCGCATGGGACTCGCTCAGCGCGGATCAGAAGAAGGTGGCTGCGCGACTGATGGAGGTCTATGCCGGATTTACAGCGCAGAGCGATCACGAGATAGGGCGCGTGATCGACGCTATCGGTGGGCTGGGGCAACTGGATAACACGCTGATCGTCTACATTGCCGGGGACAATGGCGCGAGCCTGGAGGGTGGGCTGTACGGAACGGCCAATGCGATGGCGCAGGTGAATGGCGAGCCGCAGAACACCGCGGAAGCTCTGGCCGTGCTGGACGATCTGGGCGGGCCGAAGACGACGCCGCACTATCCCGTGGGCTGGGCGTGGGCTGGCAACGCGCCGTTTCAGTGGGGCAAGCGGATTGGGTCGCATCTGGGCGGGACACGCGATCCGATGGTCGTCTACTGGCCGGGCAAGATCAAGGATGCGGGCGGGCTGCGATCTCAATTTGAAGATGTGACCGACGTTGCGCCTACCATTCTGGAGGCAGCGGGAATCCCCGAACCGGTCGAGGTGAATGGCGTGAAGCAGCAGCGGGTGGATGGGATGAGCATGCTTGCTACTTTCGCGTCCGCTACAGTACCGAGCAGGCGGACGACGCAGTACTTCGAGATGATGGGCAATCGCGCGATCTATCACGACGAGTGGATGGCGTCGGCGCGCAGCGGCCTGCTGCCGTGGGTGTATGCGGGATCTCCCGAGGACATGATGCGGCAGCCGTGGGAGCTCTACGACCTGAGCAAGGACTATTCGGAGGCGAACAATCTGGCGGGGCAATATCCCGGCAAGCTGAAGCAGATGCAGGCGATCTTCGACGACGAGGCGAAGAAGAACCAGGTGTATCCGCTGGACCCGCGCATGAGCGGCCGCGGATTTCATGTTCCGGCGGGGCACTACACGTATTACACCGCCACGGGACATCTTTATAACGAGCTAACGCCGCCGTTCGAAACGAAGTCGCACACCATTACCGCGTATGTCGAGATTCCCAAGCAGGGCGCAGATGGCGTGCTGGCCGCGGTTGGCGGCGAGGGTGGAGGGTTCTCGCTCTTCGTGAAAGATGGCCGGCCGACCTATACGTATAACTTCTTCCGGCACGGGACGACGGTCGTTGCGCCGAACGCTCTGCCAGCTGGCCCGGCAAAGATTGTGCTCGAGCTTACGTATGACGGCGTCGGCATCGGCAAGACTGCGGTCGCGACGCTCTCTGTGAATGACCGGAAGGTTGGCACGGCGCAGATTGCGCAGACGGTTCCGAACGTCTTTTCCTTTGAGGAGACGTTCGATGTGGGGGAGGACAGCGCGTCTCCGGTGGGCGATTACGAGAGTCCGTTCCGGTTCACCGGGATGATTGACCGGATCGATGTGGACTTTGCGGGGGCGAAGTAGTGTGTGCAAAAGCGAATCACAGAGACCACAGAGCAGAAGAGAGTACACAGAGGTTTTTTTGTGAACTCCTCTGTGCTCTCTCCGTTCCTCTGTGATCTCTGTGATTCGCTCTTGTCGAGGCCACAGAATTGCGATAGGCAATTACCACTTGGATCCGGTCGCGCGAGGCTGGCGGTTCGGTAAACTATTGGAATGGCGACGGCAGTAGAGTTGATCACGACGCTACTGACTGTGGGCGGGTTGGTCTACATGCTGCTGGCGCTGTGGGGCGCGCGGGACTTCGAGCAGTATTGCCGCCGGCTCGCACAGGCGGCGGCGAACGGGCCGGGATTCACGCCGGATGTCAGCATCCTGAAGCCGCTGAAGGGCGTGGACGCGCGGATGTATGCGGGCTTTGTGAGCCACTGCCGGCAGGAGTACGCGGGGAGGTTCGAGATTCTGTTCGGCGTCAGCAGCCTGGACGATCCGGCGGTGGCGGAGATCGAGCGGCTGCGGACGGAGTTTCCCGAATGCGCCATCCGGCTGATTGAATGCCCGGAGCGGCTGGGTACATCGGGCAAAGTCAGCAACCTGATCCAGATGCTGCGCGAGGCGCAGCACGAGTACGTGCTGATCAACGACAGCGATATTCGCGTTTCGCCGCACTATCTGACGCGGGTGATGCAGTGCTTCGGGCACGAGCAGGTGGGAATGGTGACGGCGCCGTATCTCGGCCGCACCGCCGCAGAGGGCAAGGCGCTGACGCTGTGGGCGCGGCTGGAGGCGCTGGGGATTTCGACCGACTTCCTGCCCGGCGTGCTGACGGCGCGCAAGATCGAAGGCGGCATTCGCTTCGGGCTGGGTTCGACGCTGGCGGTGTCGCAGACGGCGCTCGATGCGGCGGGAGGGCTGGAACCGCTGGTGGATTATCTGGCAGACGACTACGAAATTGGCGTGCGGATTGCGCGCGCGGGATACCGCATCGAACTGTGCGGCGAGGTGGTGGAGACGACGGTTCCGGCATACGATTTTCGCGGCTTCTGGGACCACCAGTTGCGCTGGGCGCGGTCGACGCGCGACTCGCGGCGTTGGGGATATGTGGGGCTTGGAATTACGTACTGCATTCCGTGGGCGGTGTTGAACTGCGTGGCCAGCGGCTTTGCGCTGTGGAGCTTTACGCTGTTCAGCGTGGTGCTGCTGGCGCGGGTTTCGGTGGCGCTGACGGTGGGTGTCGGCGTGCTGCGCGATGGGCAGGTGCTGCGCGATATCTGGCTGCTGCCGCTGAGGGACTTCTTCGGGCTGGGATTCTGGGCGTGGAGCTTCGCATCGCATACGGTGGTGTGGCGCGGGGAACACTTCGAGCTGACGAATGGGCGGATCGCTCGGGTGGCCTGAGGAAAAAGCTTGACACCGATGACACAGATTGGATCGATTTACAGCAAAAGAACGACCACGGATTGCACGGATCAAGACGGATTAACGACGATGTTCAATTTTGATGTGTGTTTTTGATCCGTGCTTTTATCCGTGTCATCCGTGTTAAGTCTTTTGGTCAATTCGCCGACGGCCTCTCGACGTGGTCGATGACGAAGACGTCGGCGGGGGCTTTGACGGCATCGAGCTTGAGGCCGAGCTGCTCCTGAACTGCGGTGAACAGGCCGGGCGGCGCGTTTGGGTCGGTCGATTTTGCCTCGTCGAAGGTGTAACGGAGGGTGAGATCGTAGCGGCCGGCGATGCCGGTCTGGTCGACGACAGGGCGGTCGTGGACGAAGAACTGCATGCCCATGGCGAACTCAGGCAGGGAGACGCTGGTGAATCTCAAGCTGAACTCGGTACCATGTCCGCTGCCGTCTTGATCCGCCTCGGCGTCGGGGTTGGCAGCGGGCTTCAGTTTCGGGCCGCCCTTTGCCACTTGGATGGCATAGACCGCGAGCTCCCGTTTCTCGCGGTTGAAGTGAAGGCCGAAGCGGTCGGCGAGCAGCTTCTGCAGCATCTCCTGTTGCTGGCGCAGGTTTGGCTCGCCGGGCGTGTCGCTCGTGCCCTCGACGTCCCAGCGATCGTCGGAGACCCACCCTGGCGCGCCCGCGATCTGGCGTGGATGGATGCCGTAAGCGAACATCATCATGCCGGTCACCGACTGGTCACGGGCTGTAACACGGTCGCCCTTGGCATCGAAGCCCTGATGGCGTGAGTTAGGATCGTGCGGCTTGATCGCAGCGACGGCGAAGGACGGATGCGCATCGGCGGCCATGGGCTTGACCGGCGTGGCGCCTGTGCTTTGCGCAAGTGCAGTGCTGGCAGTCAGAGCTGTGGCGATCAGAAGGGATTGGAAGCGCATCGGAGGCCTCGCGGCGGATGGCACGATGATGATACGCAGAATCGTCGCAGATCGTTCAAGTCAATTCGCGGCCCACTCTGGGCGCATCGACCCACTCGCGGTCTTCCTTTGGCTCGCCGAGCAGATGCCAGGCGCTTCGCCAAGGCTCAAGGTCTTTCTTTGGAAGCTCCTTACGGAATCCAATCGAACGCTTCGCGCCATCTCTCTTAGGTTTATCGGCGAAATCGCGGCCAATTTTTCTCACCATTTGCGAGAGTCTATCAGGTTCCACCACGTAGAATTCTGGACTGCTTCGTGACTCTATGTCCACCAGAACGACGAACTTGGCCTCGTAATCGCAATGCCGGTTGTAAATGGGTGCGTCTCGATAAAGCTGGTCTTCAGTCCACGGCGAGCCATCGATAATGATGTTGTCTTTGCCTGCAGGCCGTTCCGACGATTTGACCTGAACGTAAATCGCTTCCGTCTTCCCATACACAACCAGATCAATGTTCTTGCAGTTTGCGCGAAAGATGATATTCGCATCATGGACCTCAAAACCGGCGTTTTCTATGGCACGCTTTGCTAATCTCTCTGATTCCTTTGGGGCAGTCATTCAGTCAATCCTTTCAACACAACATGCTATCAGCGGTTCGGCTGGTTGCTGACGATTTCTTTGCCACCGGATTTGGCGATGACGTAGACGCGGCTGGGGAGCGCGGGGAGCGGGCTGGGCTGGTTGGCGAGGTCTTGCCAGAGGAAGATGCGCTGCGGGCCGGGCCATTTTTGCGCGAGGGTCTGCGGGGTTTCGAAGATCGCGGGCGCGTCGGGGAAGAAGCTGCCGTACCAGAGGTTCGAGCTGCGGCCGTAGTTGGCGACGCCGTTCGACTCGGCGTCGGTGAGGATGTGGATGGGGTTGACGGCGATTCGGGGATCCCATTCATCGCTGCGCGATGAATGGGGCACACCAACTGGGTAACCGGGGCGCTGGAGATAGAAGCCGAGGGTGCTGGCGTATTCGTATTCCTGGTGGATGACGATGAGGTCGTCGGGGTGGAGTTGCGGTGCGATGGACGCGGCGAGTTGCGCGGAGCTGAGCACCGGGGCGAAGGTCTGAAGGCCGAGGTCCGCGGCGAGGAGAAAGCCGAAGGCTCCGGCAGCGAGGGCGAGAGTTGCGGCGTGGGGTCGCGCTAGCTTTCGCAGAATGTAAGAGGCGAGCGGGCCGAGGAAGAGGCTGGCGGCGGCGAGGGCCAGCGGCAGGCGGAAAAGTCCGAGGGCCTGGGCGTTGAGGTCGAGGAAGTGGCCCATGCTCATGGCGTAGTCGCTGGGATTCTGCTGGAGGAGGGCGGCGAGATCGGCGTTCGGCGCTGGCGTGTGTGTGTGGAGCAGGAAGTAGACCGCGGCGGCGGCGAAGATCGTGCCGAAGGCTACGAGGACGGCGGTGATGCGAGTTGCGGCGATGCCTTCGCGGATTACTGTTGTTGCTTCCGAATCTCCGACATGGGAGAGAACGAGGGTTTGAGCCGATTCGAAACCGCGAGGCTTTCGTTCGCCGGCGTTGTTAAACTTCGCTGTGAGGGCAAGCCATCCGGCGATGAGGATGACAAGCGGAGGAAGTGCGGGAAGGACATAGTACTCCTGCCGGGTTGAGAACGCGAAGAAGATGAGGGGCAGGGCGGCCCAGAGGATGAGGAGGAGATATGTCGGGCCTTCAGCCCTCTGGCTTCCCACAGGGCCGGATACCTGGGCCTGCGGCCCAGGCTGGTATATCGGCGCGCCGTTGGCGCTTGTTTCATGGGCGACCGTGTCGTCCGGACGCTCCCCGAGATTTGAGCGAGGTTGGCATATAGGGATCGACTTCAGAGCGATTCGGATCGCATTCGCAATGGCCTTGAACACGAACGCGGACCAGGGCATGAGCCAGATGAGGCAGAGGCCCCAGAAGAGCCAGAGCGGGACGGTGTCGTAGTCGCGGGGGACGCGGAGGTTGAGGTAGCGGAGGACTTGTTCGTTGACGAAGTAGAACCACAGCCAGCCGTGGACGTTTCCCTGTGTGGGCAGTGGGACGGAGAAGTGTCCTGCGCCCGCGGCTGGATGAAGCGCGAAGGTGAGGTTGCCGGGATTGCCTCGCGTAAGATTCGCGCATGCCGCGAGGATGTGCCAGGGCGCGGCGATGGCGAGGAAGACGGCCGTGGAGGAGAACGGGTGGAGTTCGAAGATGCGCGTGATGGTTTGGCTCGGGCCTCGGGTCAGCAGCAGATAGATCAAGACGATGGCGATGGGGAAGACGATTCCGATGAGGCCTTTGGTCAGGACGTTGAGCGCACAGCACGCGGAGAAGGAGTAGCAGAGCAGGTTCGAGGTTCGAGGTTCAAGGTTCGAGGGAAATTCGGTCAGCCAGAAGGCGAGCATCGCTAGCGTGAGCCAGAGGCAGACCATCGCGTCGGGCAGAGTGATGCGGGTGAAGAGGAAGATGCCGGGCGAGGAAAGCAGGATCAGCGCAGCGTAGAGTCCGGCGCGGGCGCTGCGGAAGGCTCGGCGGGCGAACGCTTCGACCGCAAAGGCCAGCGCGAGAACGGTGAGCGCGAGCGGGATGCGCGCGGCGACCGCGAGTGCGTTTGCGGAAGAATGGCCAAGCAATTGCACGACGCGCATGCAGATGGCCATCGACCAGTAGAGCAGTGGCGCTTTCTCGAGGTAGCGGATGCCGTTTGCGTAGAGCGTGACCCAGTCGTGGCGGAGGAGCATCTCGCGGGCGACTTCGGCGTGGACGGAGTCGGCATCGTCGAGCAGCGCGGGCCGGAAGAGTGTGAAGCTGGCGTAGAACGCGATCCAGAGCGCGACGAGCGTGAGCGTCGTCGTCAACGGGCGCTTCGGAGCGGCTTCGGACGGCATATCGCGACTATATTGGAAAGCTAAAGGCTTAACGCCGATGACACCGATTGGACCGATTTTCTTGTTAGTGTTCTTTTCCAAAAATGATTTTAATCGGTTAGATCGGTGTCATCGGCGTTAGGACTTTCTGGGGTGTGCGTGAGCGATCTGATTGATATTGCGAACGCGCCGGGACCGTCGGCGGAGTTGATCTACGGCGACTGGTATCCGGCGATGCGGGCGGACGAGTTGCGCGCGGGCAAGACCACGACGGCGCTGCTGCTCGGACATCCTTTGCTCCTCGGGCGGAAATCAGATGGGCGCATCTTCGCGATGCGCGATTTGTGTCCGCACCGTGGCATTCCGCTGTCGGCAGGGTGGTTCGACGGCGAGACGGTGACCTGCAAGTATCACGGCTGGGAGTTCGAGCCGTGCAGCGGGCAGTGCAAGCTGATCCCTTCGCTCACCGACGCGGACTCGCTGGATGCCACGAAGATTTTTGCCGCTGCGTATGCGTGCGAGGAGCGCGATGGGCATGCGTGGGTGTATATGCCGGAACCGGGCGCGGGGCGGATGGGCGAGACGCTGCCGCCGATCCCGGAGGTGCCGGTGTTTTCCGGGAACTACCGCACGGCGCATCTCAGCGCGGACCTGCCGTGCAATGTCGATCACGGGATCATCGGGCTGATGGATCCGGCGCATGGGCCGTTTGTGCACCAGTCGTGGTGGTGGCGCAGCCGCGGCAGCATTCACGCGAAGGAGAAGCACTTCGAGCCGATCTTCGACGTCGAGAACAAAGGTCGGAACGCGGGGTTCAGAATGTCTGCGCACGCGCCCAGCAGCAACAGCCTGCCGTACAAGCTGCTCGGCGCGCATGGGCCGGTGACGACGACAATCGACTTCGTGCTGCCAAACCGGCGCTACGAGACGATTCGCAGCGGCGACAAGTGGTTCAGCACGCTGACGACCGTGACTCCGGTGACGCCGTCGACGTGCCGCATCGACGTGTGCGCGGCGTGGAACGTTCTGGCGTGGGTGCCATTCTTCACACCGATCCTGAAGTATTTTGGAGCGATCTTCGTGCGCCAGGATCAGGAGACGATGATCGAACAGGCCGAGGGGCTGCGCTACGGGCCGGCGCTGATGCTGATCGACGACGCGGACAAGCCGGCGAAGTGGTACTTCGCGCTGAAGCAGGCTCGGCTGCAAGGGACAGGACAGCATCCGATGGATGGGCCGGTCACGTTGCACTGGCGAAGCTGAAGTCAGGTGCAAGACGTCAGGTTTCGATTGTGGGAAACTTCGGGGCGCGTCAGCTTAGAAGGTGGAGACGCCTTCGTCGATTACTAGTGCGCCGACGCTGATGTAGAGGGCTTTGCCTAGTTTTTTGAAGGTCTGTTTCCACTCGTCGGGCCAGTCGTTGCTGTCGCTGCGGCGGAAGAGGTCGTTCCAGATATTTTGCGCCTGCCAGAGGTTGACGTCGAAGGGCATGGTGCGCAGGGCGACGGCGATGGTGAGCGCGGTTTGGAGCGCTCCGGTGACGACACGGTCGGCTGCGACTGCTGCTTCGAGCTGGACCATGGCGCGCTTCATGCGCTCGCCCGCGGCGAAGCTGAGCACCTGGGTATCGAGGGCGACCTGGTCGGCTGTGGCGCGGGCGAAGAGCGCTGCGATTTCGACGGCGTCGAAGTTGTCGGCCTCGATGGCGCGGCGGAGGCTGGCGTTGATAGCGAAGTTGGCGGCGATGGCGAGGGCGGGCGGCGTGGCCATTCCCGACTCGGTGAGGAAGTGGAGGAGCGAGGCGTGGTCCTCGTAGATCTTGCGTAGCGAGTCTTCCATCTCGGCCAGGGTGCGGTCGAGGATGGCGCGCAGGATTCGATGCTGTTCATCGGAAAATAGCGACGTGAGCGAGTAGGCGAGCGTGCCGAAGAAGCGGTCGATGAGGCGGATGACTTCGGGAAGGTTGGCGCGGCGGATGGCGTTGCGGGTGTCATTGGAGAACGCGGCGAAGGCTGCCATGTCCTCGGGATTTTCGGCGGAGTAGCGGCGGACTGCGGCGGAGAGGTTTTGATCGCCGAGGTGGAGCACGGCGAAGCAGATTTCCTCGGTTTCCTCGGTGATGCGGGAGCGGATTCTGGCGCGTCCGAGGGCGACCTTGCCGCGGCCGGAGGTGAAGGACTCGTAGGAGTCGCGGTGGAGTTCGAAGCAGAAGAGTTCGCCGTCCTCGGGATAGTTGCGGAAGACGGAGCTGATGGCGTAGTGGGCGCCAACCTGGTCGAGACCGATGCGGATTCCGGTGACGTAGCGGCGGTAGAGTTCGGCGCCGTCTCCAATTTCGGGCAGGTTGCTCTTGGCGCGGCTGAGGATTTCGAGGAACCGCTCTTCGATTTCGGCCCCATCGGGGCAGAAGAGTTCGGTGGCGAGCTGGATGACGCGTCCGGCGTAGGCGATGATCTGGACGGTTTCGATGCCGGAGATCTCGTCGAAGAACCAGCCGCAACTGGTGTACATGAGCTGGGCGTGGCGTTCGAGCTCGAGCAGTTCGAGGACGGTGGTGCGCTCCGCGGGCGTGAGAACGCGGGTGGCGTGGCGGGCGAAGAAGCGATCCTTCGACGCGGTGGATCGGTCGAGGACGAGGTCGATGTAAGCGTCGCGGGCTTCCCAGAGGTCGGTGAGCAGAGGGGCAGCTAGTTTTTCTGCGAGGGGAATGGTGGCGTCGCGCAGGTAGTCGAGAGCTTCGCGCAGGGGGCCTCGCCACCGCTGGTTATAGCCGGCCTTGCCGCCGTTGCATCCGCAGTCGGAGCGCCAGCGTTCGACGCCGTGAACGCAGCTCCAGGAGGTGTCGTCGACGACTTCGGCCTCCCATTGCGGCGGAAATTTCTCCAGGAACTCGCCGTAGTTGGTGAGCCTGGCGTGGCCGTGCTCCTCAATCCAGTGCATGGCGTAGGAGAGCGCCATTTCGCCATACTTGTGATGGTGGCCATAGCTCTCGCCGTCGGTGGCGACGTGGGAGATCTGGGCTGCGGCAGGAGGGGTTGCGGTCTGGAGACGGAATCCGTCGAGCAGGCGGCTGCCAAAGGCTTCGCCGCTGTTGAGCAGGCCTTCGAAGGCGATGGCGCGGGAGGGCGGGCCGTCGTAGAAGAAGACGGCAATGCTGCGGCCCTCGTCGAGGGTGACGGTGTAGGGGTGGGTGGGATCGACGGTGGCGTTGGGGGTCTGAACCCAGGTCTCAGAAGCGAGACCTGGGGCACCCGCTTCGTTCAACTTCCGGACGCGGGCGCACTGGCTTGGGGCGAGGATGGTGAACTTGATGCCCTCTGCGGCCATCAGGTCGAGCACGGTGCGGCTGACGGCGGTTTCGGCCAGCCACATGCCTTCGGGCCGGCGGCCGAAACGGAATTCGAAGTCGGCGATGCCCCAGCGGATCTGCGTGATGGCGTCGCGCCGGCTGGCGAGCGGCATGATCATGTGGTTGTAGACCTGCGCGATGGCGGAGCCATGGCCGCCGTAACGATGCGCGCTGGCCTTGTCGGCGTCGAGGATGCGGATGTAGCTGCGCGGCGCCTTGTCGGCCAGCCACTTCAGCAGCGTAGGGCCGAAGTTGAAGCTCATGCGCGCGTAGTTGTTGACGATGCGGACGATCTCGCCCTCGCGATTGGTGATGCGGGATGCGCCGTTGGGGGCATAGCACTCGGCGGCGATGCGCTCGTTCCAGTCGTGATACGGCGCGGCGGAGTTCTGGACTTCGACTGCCTCGAGCCAGGGGTTCTCGCGAGGGGGCTGGTAGAAGTGGCCGTGCACGCAGACGTATCGGTTGGATGTGCTGTCGGATGCGGAGTGCTTCGCGGATTTCGGGGCGGGTCGTTTCACCATGTCCAGTGAACAGGGTATCGCGGCAGGCGCGATTGTGCAGGGCAATGTGGCGCTAGGCTCTGCCGGTGGCGTCGAGTTCCTTGTAGAAGCCGAGGTCCTGGCCGCGGAGCATCTTGGTGATGTAGACGATCTGGCCGTAGTGGAGGCCGAAGTGTTCCACGACTTGATAGACGGCGGCGAGACCGGTGACGGTGCGGCCCTGGATGTACATCGTCGCGGCGAGGTCTTCGGCAGTGAGGCGGCTGAGGACGGCGGCGGCTTCGTCGAGGGTGGCGGCGAGACGGTCAAGGAGAGTGTGCGCGGGGACGTGATCGCGCTCGGCGAACTCGGCCGGGCGGTGGCGGGTGTCGTCCTGACGGTTGAAGGAGACGACCAGCCACTGGCGGACGTTGCCGTTGAGATGCAGCAGCAGATTGCCGATGCTGTTGCTGGCGTCGTTGGGACGCCACCAGACCTGCTCGTCGGTGAGGGATTCAATGCAGGTGTGCATGCGGGGTAGGAACTCGTCGAGGAGCTTGGCGCGGGAGAAGTCGAGGAAGGAATGGGTGAGATCGGGGGTGGCCATGGGGCGATTTTAATCGAAGGGGCGATGTGTGAACCCACATCTCAAAGTCGAGATGTGGGGCACCCGGCGCGCACAAACGTGGCTAAACGAGCATCCCTTGAAGGCGGAGAAATAGAAGCAGGTCTCTTCTAGTGGTGAACGTTGGAACTAGTCGCCGGGGCGGGGCGTGAGGCTGCCGTTGGCGAGGTCGCAGGCGCGCCACATGTACCAGCTCGCCACGGAGCGCCACGGAGCCCAGCGTTTGGCGCGCTTTTCCATGTCGTCGGGCTTGGGCAGGTCGAGCGGGGTGACCTTGTCGGCGGGCTTAAGTTTGCCGAAGGTCAGCGCGAAGCCTTTGCGGACGCCGTAATCGCTGG
>DASWCA010000110.1:0-9361 GCA_036390355.1 Acidobacteriaceae bacterium | reverse complement strand
GGGTGGCAAGAAGGTTGGCCTCGACACAGCGGACAAGTACGACCTGGTCCTCAACGAGGATCACGTCCACGCCGCTGCCAACGATACCTTCGAGAAGTCGGGTATCGCCAAGAACGCGAGGGAAGAGAAGATCCGCGCACGCGACGCCAAGCTCAAGCAGGACGCCGAAAACGCCCGTATGGCCAAGCTCTACCGCAAGGAAATCCTCCAGGAACCCGACGCCCCAGCAGGATTTATCTCCCTGGGCGAAATCCAGCCCGCCGCCACCCCCGCCCCCAAGGTAGAAGAGACCGTAGCCGGCGACTAAGCTACTTACACATTACGAAGCCACCGACTCATTATGAAACGACGGCCGCCCAACGGGCGGCCGTCGTGTTGATGCTCAAGACTCCCAGGGCTTGTCATTACTCCCAGAGCTTCCCCACCCATGACGGTGAGACTGTCATGAATGGGGCACCCGGCACTTTTTTTGCAAGCGGCTTTAGTGGATGTCGAACTGCTCGGGATGCAGGCTTGGATCGCTCTTGACGAGAATCGTCTTGCCAACCATCTCTTCCATCTCCTGCAGCCACTTCGCCCCCGATGTCTTCAGTTGTTTGACGACTTCGGGGTGGACGCGCAGCATGACGTCTCCACGGTCGAGATGCTTGTGCATCTTGCGCATCTCGATGTAGATGTCGTTGCAGACGGTGACCGGCGATTTGACCATTCCGGTGCCGGTGCAAACGGCGCAAGTCGTCGACAGAGTGCGTTCCAGCGACTGCTTGACGCGTTTGCGGGTGATGGCGACCAATCCGAAATCATTGAACTGAAGCACCTTCGATGGCGCGCGATCCGTCTTCAACTCGTCTTCGAGCGCTGCCATGACGCGGTTACGGTTCTTCCGCTCATCCATGTCGATGAAGTCGATGATGATGATGCCGCCAAGGTCGCGCAGACGAATCTGGCGAACGATCTCGGGGATGGCATCGAGGTTGGTCTTGACGATGGTGTCCTCGAGCCGCGCCGTCTTGCCGACGAACTTGCCAGTGTTGATGTCGATGGCGACGAGCGCCTCGGTCTGATTGATGACGATGGAGCCGCCCGACTTGAGCCATACCTTGGAGCGCAGCGCCTTGTTGATCTCTTCGGTGATGCCGAACTGCTCGAAGAGCGGCGTGTCTTTGAGGTAGAGCTTTACACGGCGGATGAGCGACGGCTGGAAACGCTGTAGGAAGCGCAGGACGCGCTCATACTCTGTCTCGGTGTCGACCCAGATGGCGGAGAAGTTGTCGGTGACCTGATCGCGCAGTATGCGCTCGATCAGGTTGAGGTCGTGGTAGATCAGGGCCGGCGACTTGGACGATTCGGAGCGATTCTTGATGTCGGCCCAGAGGTTGAGCAGGAAGCGTAGATCGCTGCGCAGCTCCTCTTCGCTGGCGCCCTCGGCTGCGGTGCGAACGATGAATCCGCCAGTAGCATCGCCCTTTTCGCTGAGCAGGATTTCCTTCAGGCGGCGGCGTTCGCCGTCCGACTCGATCTTGCGGGAGACGCCGGTGTGGTTGACTGTCGGCATGAACACCAGGAAACGGCCGGGAAGCGCAATGTGCGAGGTGATGCGCGCACCCTTCTTGGCGATGGGCTCCTTCGCAATCTGAACCAGAATCTCCTGGCCTGGCTTCAGCAGATCGCTGATGGCGGGAAGATTGGTGGATTGCATGGAGTGGCGTCCGTGGCCGTTGCCATGCCCGGTGCGCCCACTGCGGCCGCGGTCATTGCGATCGCGATCGCCGCGGCCACGACGTCCATCGCGCCTTCCGCCACGACGCTCGTAATCACGGCTGGGGTCGCGGCCCGGAGCAGAAGCTTTCTTCTCTTCGCTGCGATCGGTTTCGCTGGCCTGGCCGAACTGCTGCTCGAAGAACTCTGCGTCGGCGGCATTGCCGCTGCGCGCTTTCTGTTCATGGACGTCATACTCAGCTTGACTGGCCTCGTCTGTGTCGGCGTGTTGTTCGAGTTCGTAGGATTCCTGGCCCTCGAGACCGCCCTCTTCCTCTTCCTCTTCTTCGTCGAGATCGTCTTCCTCGAGGTCATCCTCCTCGCTGTCGTCCTCGTCTTCCACCTCGGGCATAGTGCGCGTGATGTTGTCGATGGACATCTCGCGAAGCATGGTGCCAAGATCGGCCGCACCTTCCACAGTCTCCTCGTCGAAGTCGTCCAGCTCTTCAATCGAACTGGCGTGGAAGGTTGAACCCTCGGAATCGTCTTCTTCTTCGAGAATCTCTTCGGCAAGCTGGCCGGATCCAGGAGCGAAGCCGCCGGTAAACCCGGCCTCCGCGACCTCAGACACGACCGCGCCTTCGTGCCGGATTGGCGATGCCGGTGCGGGAACCTCCATCGGAGCCGGGTGAGACGCCGTGTCGGGCAGAGCTTCCACGGGCTCTGAGAACATCTCGCCGGTTGGAGAGATTGAAGTGATGTCGTGGGCTGGCGCGGCGGGCTCTTCTGCGGGCGGCGCGGCGGCCGAAGTAGCCGCGAGGGCCGGCTCGATCACTTCTTCGGCAAATTCGGCTGGAGGTTCGAGCGTCGTTGCGCTCTGGCGGTACTCGCTGCGCGAGAGCGGATCGAAGCGGTGGGACGCAGAGGCGTCTGCGGGTTCATATTCGACGTCGTGCGCCGGCTCGGATACTGCGCCTGTTTCAAGGACGTCGGGCGCGGCAGCTTCGGATGCCTGGACGGCTTCGGTGCTGTGCGCGGTGAGATCCGGAACGATCTCGATTTCGGGCGTTGCCTCCGGGATGATGGGCTGGCGCTCGATCTCTGGCTGAGTTACCACGGGAGCCTGGTTGCGAAGTTCAGAGATATCGCGGCGAGTCTCGGTACGCGCATTTCGGTCGGAACGAGCGTCGTGTCTTGGTTCGCGATCGAAATCGCGGTGCGGCCTGCGTTCTTCCGGGCGCGATTCGGCCGGACGCCGGCGGGAGAGGGTCTCTCCGGGGAGGGTTTCTCCTCCGTCCCACCCGGCTGCGATGGTGTAGAGGTTGGCTGGTGGGGCAAGCGTGATGGAAGGCACCGGCGCGCTTGGCTGACTGGCCGTTTGGCTAGCCGGGGTCACAGGTTGTTCGCTGCCCTTGCGGTACTTGGAGAGCGACTCGCCGGGGAGAATGATCGGTTCGGATGCCGCTCCGGAGGTCTCGTCCGCGTAAGCATCGGCGATCGGACCAGTCTCACCCTTGTTCGCGCCGTAGATCTCGCGCGCAGGCGTGAATCCGCGTGGTCCGCGCTGCTCGGGACGCCGGCTGTCGCGGCGTGGCCCGCGGCCTTCATCTCGCCGACTGCGATCGCCTGGGGCGTGACGCGATTCGGCGGCGCCATCAAACTCATGGTACGGTTCGGGCTCAAAAGCCGACTCTTCTTCCGGGGCGCCCGGTGTCTCCGGATAAGCCGCTGCGGAGTTCTCCTGGGTCAGATCACCTGGTTGGCCTGAAGCGCTGCGTCCGCGACGGCGTCCGCGCCGTCCCCGCCAGCGACGGCTTCCATCGGCACCGGGAGCTCCCTCGCCCACGCTGGAGGCGTCGGCAGAATCGCTGGAGGGGATAACGCTGGCGTCGCTAACAACACGCGGCGCTTCCCCGCGGTCCGATGGGGTGCGATCTGTTGAGCTGCGGTCTTGATTGCGATCGCGGTCACGGCCGCCTCGACGCCCTCTGCCGCCCCGGTCTAAACCCCGTCCGCCGGATTCGCCGCGGGGGGCTATGTCGCCCGATTGTTCGCCATTGGCGATGCGCGGCGCGCGGGGCGTGGCCGGGGCCGTGTCGAATTCTTCCGGATTCGGAGTTTCCTCCATGAAATCAGTGATGTAGAGGAACGCGTCGCGTTCCAGGCCGATCTCCACAAAGCTGGATTGCATGCCAGGGAGTACGCGGGTGACGCGACCGTTGTAAATCGAGCCTGCGAGCGTGTATTCGTTCTCTCGCTCGTAATAGATTTCGGTGAGTGCTTCGTCTTCGACGATAGCCAGACGCGTCTCATGAGGCGTACTGGAGATGTAAATTTCTTTCGACATTGGTCCTGCTCTTTCTGCCCGTTCCGGGTTTAGGGACCGGAGTACGAGCGGCAGGGCAGGCGAAAGATCGGAGGGGCTCTAGCGTGGTGCTAGGCGCCGCTCACCGGGGATGCGGACAGGGTACGGGTTCGCGAAGCAGTGTAGACCGATGGGTGCAGGCAGGAGTCGAGACTCAACGCAGACTGCGTCCAGAGAGCACCGAAGACAGGGGCTATCTGGCTGATACTGAAAACAATCGGAGACACGGGATATGCTTCGAACGAAAACTGGCATGCGGAGTTTGTGACCAAAACAACCTCAGATCGTACTTGAGGCGGGGCCGTTCGCCATCCGGATGCAATCATTCCCTTCAAACCTGTCCGGCCATCGGACTTGATCTCTGCCTGGCCGGCCTTTTTTCTAAAATCTTCAAAATCAATTGCCGCGATCCCGGCGCCTTGCGCCAAAGGGAGCGGGGGTTGCGCCGGCATGGTGTGACAGCCGGGTAAATCCAGTATGCACCAAAATCGCCGTGCGCGCTTGCACGGCCTCGGTTTCAGGAAGTGCGCATCTCGGTTCGGGCTATTTGTGTCCGGGATTTATTCGAGAATCAGGACGTGCCTGCTGTATTCGGTGCCGGCCAAATACCTCATCCCTTTGTCCATGGTTACCAGGGTTCCGCCTTCTTTTATCGCGAGTCCGAGGAGATAGGCGCCGGTGATCTGCTGGTGGCCGAAGACTCTTTCCATAAAGGGAGCCGCAAGCATGGTCCAATCGTCCTTGATGGACCAGAAGCGATAACCAGGATGATCGATGAGGGCGGCCAGCACTCTGCTCGCATCCTTGACGGAAAGCGATCCGATCTTAGGGTTTGTCAACAACCGCAGAAGGCCCGCCCCGGTCAGTGCGCAGACACCCCAATCGGAGTGGCCGGGGCCGTCGAGCCATTGCGTCGCCTTGGCGTAGTGCTCGTGGTCTACGTCTGTAAGAGCCATCAAGACGTTTACGTCGGCAAGGTATTTAGTCTCACTCAACCTCGTCCTCTAGAGCTTCCTTGACCATTTCGGAGGTAATTACCCTGCCCCGGGAGGCAATGACTACGAGCCCGTTGGGCGCGACCTTGAGCCGCGAGGACATGGGCGCAGAATGCGGTTCGCCGATCTTCCGCACTGCTTCGTTAATTGCCGCGCTCAGGGTGATTCCCCGCCCCTTCGCATACAGCGATGCAAGCTGGTAGGCGTCGTCGTCGAGGGTGATGCTGGTTCTCATATAAGTATAATGCACCTTTTCTAATTTTGGTGCAATATTAGTTTATTGGTGCGTTGTCGAAAGTATGCACCGATGCACAGCCGAAATGATGTAGTAGCGAAACGTCCAATATTCTCAATTCACAAAGCGGCGCATGCGAATATTCATCACAATGCCAAGCGCAAGAAAAGTGAACAGAATCGACGACCCGCCGTAACTCATCAGAGGCAGCGGAATTCCCGTAACCGGCATCAGGCCGACGACCATCCCTATATTCACTACGATCTGGAAGAGGATGACCGCGACCACTCCCATGACGATGAAGGAGCCGGGCATGTCGGATGCCTGTTGAGCGTTTTGAATCAAACGCGTCAATATGAGGAAGTACAGCAGCAGGATCCCCATGCCCCCGACAAAGCCGTGCTCCTCACAAAAGGCCGCGAAGATGAAGTCGGTATAGGGAATGGGCAGGAAATCGCCCTGTGTCTGCGTGCCTTTATTGGTGCCTTTGCCCCAGAGACCGCCGGAACCGACCGCGATCAGGGACTGCTTGATCTGGTAGCCGGATCCCTTGGGGTCGCTGTCGGGATTGATGAAGCTGTTGATGCGGGCCTGCTGGTACGGCTTCAGGCGTTTGCCGCTCATCCATGCGGCGCCGATGACGATCGCAAAGCCCAGCAGGAGGATGGCGACCTTCTTTATCCGGATTCCACCCAGAAAGAGCCCTGCGACGAGCACCGGGAAATAGGTCAGCGCGGTTCCCAGATCGGGCTGCTTCAGCACCAGAGCCATGGGAATCCCGACCATCGCGAAGGCCTTGCCAATGTCGATCCAATTGAGTTCACGCCCTGCCAGCCCCCAGAAATACCGGGCTACGGCCAGGATCAGAATCAGCTTGACCCACTCCGACGGCTGAAAGTGCATGCCGCCGCCGAGATTGATCCATCTCCTTCCTCCCATCACCTTTGTGCCCACCAGCATGACAGCCACCAGCGAGAGTATTCCGACGCCATACGCCCACGGCGCAAGATCGATCAGCCAGTGATAATCGATCACCGAGATGAGGAACATCAGGACAACGCCCACGACCAGAAACTCGATCTGCTTGTGGTCGAAGCCACGGAACTTTGTCTGAAGCGTGGCCGACTTGATCTCGAGCACGCTGATCACCGACATCAGCAGCACCAAGGTCAGGAGCATCCAATCGAAATCACGGAAGGAAGAGAAGCGGCGCATGGGCTGAAGTCAGGTCTCGGTAAGGGTTGCGGCTGAGGCTTAGTTGGGCATGGGCGGGAGCGAATACGGGGATTCTTCGCTGCGCTCAGAATGACAAACGGTGAAAGAATTTCGACAAACGGTGAACGGGTTATACCGCCTATTTCGCAGACGGGGGCTAGTTGGAAGTGGACGTCTTTGGAACTGCGGGGCCCGGCGCAGCCACGGAGATCGCGGTAGGCGGGGCGGGAGAAGTTGGGCGTGTGGATGCCGTAGGTTCGACGCTTGGGCTGACGGCGGGTTTGGGCGTCTCCACCAGGCGAAGATTGCCTTCGCGTTTGCGCTGCTTGGTGACGAAGGCATTGACGACCTGCGCGGCAAGGGGCGCGGAGGCTTCGGCTCCCCAGCCGCCGTGCTCACACAGGACGGCGACGACGATATCTGGATTGCGGCGCGGCACCATGCCGACGAACCAGGCGTTCGCTCGCTCGCTTCCGGTTCCCAGGCTGGTTGCGCCGGCGCTGTGATTCACAACCTGGGCGGTGCCGGTCTTGCCGGCGAAGTCGATGCCTTCAAGATGCACGGCGCCTCCTGTTCCGCCAGGACCTAGCGTCGCTGCCATGGCGTCGGTGATGGTCTCCCAATTTTCGGGCGCGATGGCAACCACGCGATCGCCGCTGCCGGGATAACTCGTTTCAACGGCAGATTCCATGCCCTTCGGAAGTTCGTCCGGGAAGACCACGTGCGGCCGCTTCAGCACGCCTCCGGAGGCGATGCCGCTGAGCGCACGAGCAAGCTGCAGCGGCGTCACCGTCACGGCGCCCTGGCCGATGCCCACCGAGATCACCTCGCCCGCATACCACTTATCATGGAAGTTCTTCAGCTTCCAGGCGGTCGACGGCATAGTGCCTGATGCCTCGTCGGGCAGGTCGATCCCAGTCTTCTGCGAGAGGCCGACTCCCGTCGCGTACTTCGCGATGGTGTCGATGCCGAGTTTCTCCGCGAGCGTGTAGTAGAACGTGTCGCAGGACCACGGAATCGCGTGGTCGATGTCCACCGTGCCGTGGTGTTTGTCGCATGCGAAGAAGCGGCCGAAGAAGGTGCCGCCGCCGGCGCACATGACGCGCATGGTCTGGGCGACGTTCTCCTGAAGGCCGGCGAGCGACATGATGATCTTGAAAGTCGAGCCGGGCGCGAGCTGCGCCTGGATGGTCTTGTTCATCAGCGGATGGTTGGGATCGTTGATGATCGACGACCAGTACGTCTTGCTTAGCCGGACGGCAAACTCGTTGGGGTCGAACGTCGGCCGCGATACCATCGCCAGAATCTCCCCGGTATGCGGGTCCATTGCTACCAGCGCGCCATTCTTGCCTTCCATCACCCGTTCCGCCACGCGCTGCAGGTCGAGGTCGATGGTGAGTCGAAGGTCCTTGCCGGGGATGGCGACAACCTGCCCAAGCTGGCCGACCTCTTTGCCATGACTGTTGACGACAACATCGCGCGATCCGTCGGTGCCGCGCAGCAGGCTGTCGTAGGTCTCCTCAACGCCGGACTTGCCGACAACGTCGCCTGGCTCGTAGAAGTCGTACTTCGAGCTATTGAGGTCTTGTTCGGATACTTCGCCGACGTAGCCGATCAGGTGTGCGGCGAAGCCGTCGCGCGGATACAGCCGGCGCTGTTCGTCCAATGTCTCGAGCTCGGGAAGTTCGTTGCGGTGAGCCTCGATGAACGCCTGCTCATCGGGAGTGATGTCCTGTTTCAGCGGAATCGGCTCGTATTTCGGCGAAAGTGCGAAGCGTCGCAGCGTGGCCTGAATCTGCTCAACCGGCAGATTGAGACCGCGCGCGATGAGGGGAATATCCGCCTGCAAATCTTTGACCTGCTCGCGCAACAGATAGCAGGAGACTGAAGGGTAGTTGTCGACCAGGATGTGGCCATCGCGGTCGAAGATCTTGCCACGCGGCGCCATTACCGGAATCTTGCGAACACGGTTTGCTTCAGCGAGCAGGCGGTAGTTGTTCACCCCGAGAATCTGCAGCCGCCACATTCCGGTGGCGAGCACGGCGAGCAGCAGCACCACGATGTACTGAGTGGCGTGCAGCTTGCCTGCGGAAACCTTCTCATCGCGGGCGAAATGCCGTTCGGGGTTTGAGACGATGCGCACGTTTTCAGCTCTACTTACTCTCAGTGTACTTCTTCTGCCACCCACATCTGCTAGTGCCTTGGAGTGCAACTTCAGCGTCATTCGGACCCGTTTTCGACTCGTGCCCGGAAATTGGGTTCATTCTGTTTGAACGGATCGGCGCTACTCCCGGCTCTTCGAGCGATCAAGCAGGAAGAAAATAGGAATGGCCACCGCCATATTCACAACAGCGCGAAGGAGTTCATGCAGCCACAATAAATGGAAGCCGCGAATGCCCAGCAGCCGGCGCTCGATCAGGTAGAGAAGTGCGCTCTGGACGAGCGAGAATCCGAACGTCAGGATCGCCCGTGTGCCTGTGTTTTCAACGTCGATGCGGCTGCCGAGACTGGCGGCCGCGTAGCCGATCACGGACTTCGCCATGCCATTGACGCCGATCGGCTGGCTGGTGAGTACGTCCTGCAGCAGGCCGATGGTCGCGCCAGTCGTGGTTCCGGCGATAGGGCTGCGGCGGCTGACCGCGAAGAATAAAGTGACGATCAGCGGCAAATCGAGGATTGCCAAACCTGGAAGCAGTCTGGGCAGAAGCACCTGCAGCAGGATCGCACCCAGCGGCACGAAGATGGCCACGGGGAAGCTGAAGCTCTGCTGCTCGACCTCGCGGCGCGACATGTAACTGCGTGTAACCATTGTTCCTGGAGTGTTCCTCGCCTTCCACAGGCTAAATTGAAATC
>DASWCA010000109.1:0-7247 GCA_036390355.1 Acidobacteriaceae bacterium | reverse complement strand
TCGCCTGGTGGCTGCGCCCAACGGCAAGTTCATCTACGTGGTCAATCAAGGCGACTCGACGGTGCAGGAGTTCGCCGTGCAGACCGACGGCACGCTGGCCGCGAAGACTGCCTACAAGACGGGAACCTCTCCGACTGCCATCGCGATCGATCCCCAGGGCGCGTTCCTCTACGTCACTTTTACCTACCAGACCGGCTTTTCAGCGACCACGCCGGGCCCAGGCGGCGTATCCATCTTCCCGGTCAACGCGGACAACTCGCTGGGAACCGCTTCGACTTTGAACGTCGGCAACAACCCGGTGGGAATCTCCGTCAGCTACTTCAACCACTTCGTCTACGTGCTGGACCAGGAGCCTTCGCCCAAGGCCACCATCCTGGGCTTCTCGCAGAACACAACGACGGGCGCGCTGACACCGGTCCCCGGGACCACCATTACCACCGTGGCCGGCAAGACGGTGGCGACGGGATACGCGGCCGGCGTCACGCCAAGTGCGATCGCCGAAGAGCCGACATCGCGGTTCGTCTACGTCACCGATCAGGCCGCCAACCAGTTGATCGGCTATACGGCGGCTCCTTCGGGCGCGCTGACTCCGATGGTCAATGGGCCATTCCAGACCGGACTGTTCCCCGTCAACCTCACCATCGATCCCACCGGCAAGCTGATCTACGTGGTGAACTTCAACGCGAACACAGTCCAGGGTTACGCCATCGACGTGGCAACGGGCACGCCCTCGGGCGCAGTCGGCGCGTTTGGGACAGGAATCGGAGCGGGGCCAACCTGCGTCGCCGTCGACACCGCGCTGGGCACCAACCTCTACACTTCGAACAGCCTGGACAACACGGTCTCGGGCGAAAAGGTCACTCCCAACACAGGCGCGCTGGTTACGGTGCAGAACTCACCATTCCTCGCATCCGGACAACCGACATGCCTGACCACCGTTCCCAACGGCGCGCACGCCACCCAGATCATCACGCCTTAGAGGCGGTTGTCAGTTCTCAGTTGCGAGTTGTCAGATTAGAGCGACCGGTGGCCTTTGATGGCTGCCGGTTTTGCTTTGCGTTCGAGAGCCGATCCAATCGCCTACAACGCGTTCACGGCGTTCCGAGGAAGGTGACGCAGACGCCGTTTGGGTCGATGGCGGCGAACTCGGTACTGCCCCAGGGCTTCTTCTGGAGAGCGCCGTTTGGGTGAACTTTGCCGCCGCGCTGCTGGTACTCGGCGTACATCGCCTCGACATCGTCCACGACGATTCGCACCATGGTCTGATCGCCCACCGTTCGGGCGAGCGCCGGATCGCTCATCCCGCAGATGTGGAGGCTCGCGCCGTTGCGGGAGATGCCCGCATAATTCGGCGGCGTGGCGTCGCGAAAGGTTTCGCTGAAGCCGCAGATCTGCGTCCACCATTCGAGCGATTTTGCGGTATTCGCGGCGGGCAGGATGGGCACGGCAGCTTTGACAGTTGCGCTCATGGAATTAACCATAAATCACGGCAGCTTCCGACCGTGACTCGGATAGTCGATTGCCGCGGCTATTCGACAAGATGAGAGTCGGCGGAGAATTCATATCTCAGAACATTACAATTGGTGAAGTGAAGACCTGTGCCCGCTGGATCAACTCGATTGTTCTTGTGGGAGGCATCTCGCTGCTTGTCTCCCAGAGCACGTCTGCTCAGATTTTTGAGATACGCGAGTATCACGGTCGGCGGATCACTTGTGGGCGAAGCGGTCTAATGGGCTGGTCTATGCCGTGTGGTGCCGACCAGGGATATGCTGAAGTGTTCATCGGATCCATTCTTTCTGTCGTCGATGTTTCCAAGGACGAGAAGCAGTTACGGCTGAGGCCTGACGAGGTCTTCTTTGGCGTTCCAGGCAACGAAGTAACAGTCACCACGAGCCAGGGAGATTGTCTACCGGAGGCTCATGCCGTCGATCGATGGCTCTTCTTTCTACAGAAAGACGAAAAGTCTGGCAATCTTGTGCTCTCATACGGAAGTCCGAGTGGACCCGAAGCTGAAGTTTCAAAAACCATTGACTTATTGCGGCGTCTGGCGGTCATGCAGAACTCAGGCGTCATTACTGGCAACGTCACTCGCATTGAAAGTCACGACGATGGACAGGACTATATCCCAGCCTCCGACCACAGGCTGGTTGCGAAGCGCAAGGACGATGGCTCGCAATACAAGGCCTTCACGGACAGCAAAGGTGACTATGAATTTCAGGACCTGCCGGTGGGGACTTACGAGCTTACTTCGAACACAATAGAAGGACTATGGGCTGAAGAGGGCTCGGTCAAACTGACTCCGAAAAGCTGTAGCAGAGTCAATTACGCGCTTCGACCGGACGGAAGGATTTCCGGGCGCGTGAGAACCTCAAGCGGGCTTCCTGCCCCGAACACTCGAGTCGTTATCGTTCCGGCAAATTCCAAAGATTCGTCATGGAATTCGGTTTCGGCTGACGAGCAGGGGCACTTCCGCTTCCGAGGAGTGAAGCCCGGACGATATCTAATCGGCGTGGGGATCGGGGAGCAAGAGCCAGGCGGCCAATCTCACGTCTACTATCCGGGTGTCAGCAACAGGAGTAACGCTATGGTGATTGAACTTGGCCTTGCCGATCAGCGCGAGAACATCGACTTTGATCTGCCGATATCAATCAAGCCCTAGTAAACGAAGAACGGCGGGCTAGCAGCGCTCTCCGCGCCGGTTTCTCGACGAAGTGCATCGCCGCGATGGACAGCACCAGCGTAGCTGCATACGAGATCCATGGATCCAGCGCGGCAACGTGCAGGCGTTCAGGGATATTGTGGCTGCGCAGCAGGTTGATGAAGTTGAAGTGCAGCAGGAAGAGCGCGTAGCTGGCCTGTCCCAGAAGCTCGATCGGCTTCCATGCAAAGAACGCGGCGAAGATATTCTGCCCGCTCAGGCCGATGACGAGCGACGCAAACAGAGGCACCAGGAAGCCGCCGTGCATCAGGATATACGGCACGCGGTCCACCGAGGTCGCGAAGAACGCGGCAATCGCCATCAGGCTTGCGCCGGCGATCCAGGTGCGATGCCGCGCGGTGAGCGTCAGGCTGGCCTGGAGCTTTGCCAGCGTGATCCCCGCCAGGAACGTGCAAGAATACGCCAGCGGGGTGTACTTCAGCGTGCGAATCCAGATGCCCGAGGAGTAGCGGTCTGCAGGCCCGGGGAGGTGGTCCGGATTGAGCACCAGATACAGCGCATGGGGAGCCATCCCCAGGCACCAGATTCCCAGCAGCAGCGCGATCAGGCGGCCGGACGACTTCGGCCAGCGCAGGCGGATGATCCACGGGAAGGCGAAGTAGAAGGCGGCCTCGCAGGACAGCGTCCAGGCGACCGTGTTCCAAAAGGTGGCGAGCTGGGGACTCCAACCCTGAAGCAGAAGCGGAGTCAGGACCAGGCCCGCCAGGAACTGTCCGTGGGAGCGCGCGCTCCATTCCGCTCCCAGCATGCCGGCAAACAGCAGCAGCGACAGCAGATAGATGGGGTACAGACGCGCAAACCGGGCGCGCCAGAAATCGTGCTTGCGCAGCGGTGTCGCGCGATCGGCGTAGTTATAGGCGAGGATGTAGCCCGAAAGCAGAAAGAAGAAGCCGACGAAGACGTAGGAGTTATTGATCAGCGGATACAGAACCGTCATGTGCGGCGGCGTGAAGTGGAAGAACATGATGTTGACTGCAAGCAGCGTCCGCACGCCAGTGAGCGCGGGAAGCTGGGGCTTGTGCACAGACGCAGCCGGTCGCGTAACCACTTGGGCCGGAGCGTCGGGCGTGAGCAGGGCGTCGGTCACTTGTTTCCAGTTTAGATGAGGATTAAGTTGGCGAGTTGCGTGCGCCGATAAAGAGAGGCAGTTACAAGATTCGAGGTTATTCATCCCTCGAACTTCGCAACCAACTGACAACTGACAACTGAGAACTTGCTCTTAAGGCGTAACCAGCGATCCCAGCGGCTCGCCCTGGATGACCCGGACGATATTTCCCGCCGTCTTCATGCTGAACACCATCATGGGCATATTGTTGTCGCGGCACAGCGAGACGGCGGCCGTATCCATGACCCTCAGGTTCAGCCGCAGGATATCCGCGTAGGAGATCTGTTCGAACTTGGTAGCGTCGGAGTGGAGCTTGGGGTCGGCGGTATAGATTCCATCGACCGAGGTGGCCTTCAGCAGAATGTCGGCCTTGATCTCCATGGCGCGCAGCGATGCGGCGGTATCCGTAGAAAAGAAAGGATTTCCCGTGCCGGCGGCGAAGATGACGACACGGCCCTTCTCCAGGTGGCGCATGGCCCGGCGGCGGATGTACGGCTCGGCAACCTGGTGGATCTGGATCGCGGACATGACGCGGCAGACGATGTCCAGCTTTTCGATCGCATCCTGCAGCGCGATGGCGTTAATCACGGTGGAGAGCATGCCCATGTGATCGGCTGCGACGCGGTCCATGTCGATGGCCTGCTGGGCGACTCCGCGAAAGAAGTTTCCTCCTCCAACGACGATGCCAATCTCGCAGCCGAGCGCGTGAACGGCGGCGATCTCAGCGGCTACTTTATGAATGAAGACGGCATCAATACCGAAACCGGCGCCGGCGGCGAGGGCTTCTCCGGAGAGCTTGAGCAGGACTCTTTTGTACATGTCAGGACTAAGTATCGCATGCGAGGTTCGAGGTTCGGGGTTCGGGGTTCGAGGTTGCAGGCCGGAAGTTGCAGTCCGCCGCGGACGGAGGATGACAGCAAGCCTTGCCCGGAGGTTCCCCAATGATGCTGCCGACCGGCGACCGGACGCTGCAACCGGCGAAGCAGGAGTCAGCGGTCGCCGGTCGCAACCTCGAACCTCGAACCTCGAACCTCGAACCGCTCTACTTCTTCATCGTGTTCCCAATCATCACGCTGTCCGCGCTCAATATCTTGATGTCTTCCTTATTCGACTTGATATCGAGATGCGTGAACTTGCCCGGAGACCCCGGCGCATTCACCGTGACGACTGCCTCACCCAGAAACACCGAGTAGAGCTTGTTGAGCAGAGGAAAGAACGAGCCAGGAGAGAACTGGCCTTCAACCAGGGCCTCCCCACCCGTGTCCTGAGTGAGCTGCGAGAAGTTCTGCTGGCCCTCGAGCTGCCCGCCTTCGGTCCGGTTGGGGTCCACGGAAGGAAAATCGAGATAGAAGAAGGGATAGGGAACGATTCCGCCACGCTGCAAGCTCTGTGAAGCTCCATCCACATCGGGATTCATCTGCTCGTTGCCCTGCGGCGCGGCATTGTTGCGGATGATTCCGTCAGTGAACATCAGCACGGCGCGAAGCTTCGCCGGGTCACCTCCGGGCCAGTGAGCGGCCAGGTCTCTCAGGCACGAATAAGGATTGCCATTGTCGTTCTTCGGATTGGCCGCCTCTTCTCGTGTCTTGCGGACGAGCGCGTTGCCGACCAGGGTGCGGTCGGTGGTGAAAGGCTGGGTGATCCTGGCTTTGCTCTGCAGCATGTAGCCCACGCCAATCTCGACATTGGGCGGCAGATCGGCAAAGAACTTCTTGATCTCGTCGAACTGCGTGCCGCCGCCAATCATCTGCATGGAATCCAGCAGCACCATCAATTGCAGTACGTGTGGCCCCTTCAGCAGCGGCGTGAAGGAGGTGATCTCCGCGGGCTTTCCGCCAATCCTGATCTCGCCGATGTCAGCCTGCGTCAGCGGCGGAAGCGGCGTGAACGTCTCCCCCTTCTTGGCCTTCGCGGGCATCGCGCGCACCACAAGCATGGTGGGGGTCTGGGCGACGGCAATCTGCGAGAACAGCAGCAGAGCGCCGGCGGCTGCGGCCAGAACGCGGGCGGTGCTCATGGAACGCGATGTTGCGGGTTTGCTGGTTGAATCCGGGGTCATGGCAGGCTCTCCTGGTGCCTCCTGTCCCCTCGAAGACGAGCAGACAGAAACTATTTCCAATGCGCGAAAGATGCCAGATCAATATAACCGATTCGCAGCAATCCAACGGACGCAGTCTCTACGGCCAGCAATAGCGGCGAGACAGCAGGCGCACCACAAACAGCAGAAGCAGCGCGTCCAGCGGCGTACGCAGGCGCGGGTCGGAGTTCGTCAGCAGGAAGGGAACGACATAGGCCGCCGCAAAAGCCAGCAGCAGCCAGTCGACAGCACTCAGCCGCGGCCGGCCCGGAGCGATCAATTCCGGGCTGTCCAAACGGGAAGGCGGCAGGGAATACGCTCCTGATCGATCGGGACTTAGTCTAAGGCATGCGCCGGATCGGAAGAATCACTAGGAAATGTGCGATGGGTGTTCTTCTGCGGCGCGCTTCGCTTTTCTGCGGCTCAGCACTGAACTCCGCCGTGTGCGCGCGCGTTCGCTGGCGTGGTCGATCTTCTTCCAGAAGCCGACAAAATAATCCGTCGCCGAGATGATCGAGACGATGGTCATCCAGTAAATCGCCCATACCGCAATCATGTGGACGGCAACGATAAAGCCGCCCCAGTTCCAGTAGTCCCAGCGGTGCGCCAGGATCGCAGCAACCACCGACACGATCTGAATCACCGTCTTCAGTTTGCCGATGTCCGACGCCTCGATGGTGAAGCCCTCCGACGCTGCGATCGAGCGCAGTCCGGACACCAGGAACTCCCGCCCGATGACGATTACGGCGATCCACGGAGGCACGATCCGCGGCGTGTACGCCACCAGAATGATGTAGGCCGCCGTTACCATCAGCTTGTCGGCCAGCGGGTCCAGCAGCATCCCCAACGTGGTAATCTGCTTGCGTTTCCGCGCCAGGTAGCCGTCCAGGCCGTCAGTGATGGACGCCAGGATGAAGACGGTCGACGCAATGATCTCCTGCTCGCCGCCCAGCAGTCCGTGGGTCGCGTGATTCGCCGGAAACGCCGGCGACAGAATCCAGATCAGCAGCGGCACCGTGGCGATCCGGCTGAGCGTGATGGAGTTGGGCAGGTTCATGAGCTTCTGAAAATACGATGCCACGCGCTTGTCGTGCGACTGAGTTCGCACTGGCACCTGACACTAGCATTTTGTCACAGCCCGAACGCTGAAGTATGTGATGGCCGCCGCATACCCGAAATTCACTGTGGGTGCCCCATTCATGACTGCTTCATCGTCATGAGTGGGTTCCAGAAGATTGGGGCCGAAGCAGCATTCCCATCCTGGTCCGCGGCCCGCTTTCCTCGAACGATCTGTTTCGTAAACCGTGCAATGTGCGTGGTAGATTTGCAGATGTTCCGCAAGTCTA
>DASWCA010000108.1:0-13905 GCA_036390355.1 Acidobacteriaceae bacterium | reverse complement strand
TGGGGATGATGGGCCGACACATCACGGACTTTTCGACATCAGCTTCCTGCGCAGCGTGCCGAACATCGTTCACATGGTTCCGAAGGACGAGGACGAACTCGCCGACATGATGTATACGGCGATGCTGCACGATGGGCCGTCGGCGATTCGCTATCCGCGCGGCACTGGTCCAGGGACGCCGGTGAAGGAGCAGCCGGCGGCGCTCGCGATCGGGGTCGCCGAGGTGGTGAAGGACGGGCAGGATGTCGCGATCTTCGGACTGGGCGCCATGCTGCCTGAGGCGTTGCGGCTGGCGGCGATGCTGGAGCGCGAAGGCTTTTCTGCCGCGGTCATCAATCCGCGGTTTGCAAAACCGATCGACCGCGAGTGTGTGGCCGAGTATGGGCGGCATTGCGGATTACTCGTCACGCTCGAAGACCATGTGCTGGCGGGAGGATTTGGTTCGGCGGTCCTGGAGACGCTGAACGGGCTCGAACTGCCGGTTCCGGTGTTGCGAGTGGGGTGGCCGGACGCGTTCATCGAGCATGGCAAGGTGGAGGCGCTGCGCGAGAAGTACGGCTTGACGGCGGAGGCGGCGCTTGAAAAGGCGCGGCCATATCTGGCAGCGATGGAGAGCCGGCGGCTGGCGCTGCGGTAGGCTGACCTGAATCACCGGCTTGACACGCACGATATACTAGGTACAGAAGAAAGCAGCAGCGCGACCGTCGGTCTGGCTCTGTTTTCGGTGGGCACTTCGACAACTTCGGAAGGAAGAGTTCGGCAACAGCGGAAACGCCGTCTTGCTTCATTTGCGGTAGTGGTTTAGCGAGAATTGAGCTAACTCGTTTGTCATCTAATATTTACCTTTAAGCCTATTGGAATCAAATATTTGCAGGAGGTAAAATTCGCAAGTCACTCTACGGCAACCACTTAAGACACCCATCCCCCGGGGGGGTTACCGCTCAGGGAAGCAGTTCCAGCTCCATCGATTTTGTTCGTCAGCCTGCTAGACTTCTTGAACCTGCCTAGCAAACCGCCTCAAACAAACCAGGAGAGACCATTGCCTCGATTCGCTGCCCTCCCCGCTCTCATCATCGCCATTTTCGCCTGCGCCTCCTTCGCGCAGGCGCCCCGCAACGTGACCGACGCGGAAGTTGCAAGGATCACGCGGGACGCCATTCTGATCGATACTCACGACGATGTTCCATCGAAGACGGTCTCCGGCTATGACATCGCTACGCCGAACAAGACCGGCCAAACTGACCTTGCGCGCATGAAGGGTTTCCTTGGCGCGGAGTTTTTTGCTGTCTTCGTCGATGCCAGCTACGTCAACGGCAACCACTCCGCCAACCGGACTCTGCAGATGATCGACACGGTGAAGACCGATGTCATCGGAGCGCATCCTAGCGAATTTGTCTTTGCCACCACAGCTGCCGACATCGAGCGCGCGCACAAGCAGCACAAAATTGCCGCGCTGATGGGCATCGAAGGCGGCCATGCCATCGAGGACTCGCTGCGCCTGCTGCGCGACTATTACGCACTGGGCGTGCGCTATATGACGTTGACCCACTTCAACACCAACGACTGGGCCGACTCGCAGGGCGACATCGACGATCCGAAAGTTGCCCACCATGGCGGACTGACGCCCTTCGGCAAGGACGTGGTGCGCGAGATGAACCGGCTGGGCATGATGGTGGACATCTCGCACACGGCCGATGCGACGTTCTACGCCGCGATTGCGACGAGCACCGCCCCCATCATAGCGTCACACTCCTCGTGTCGCGCAGTTTCTTCGCACACGCGAAATATGACCGACGACATGATTCGCGCTCTTGCCAAGAATGGCGGCACATTGCAGATTAACTTCGATTGCGCGTATCTTTCGCAGCGTTACTACGACGCGTCCAAACCTCTGGAGGCGGAGATGCGGCCGCGAATGATGGAGGCACTCAAGATCGCCGACCCGGCGGAACGTGAAGCAGCACTGGATAAGATCGGCGCGGAAGTTGCCGCCAAAGTGCCGCCCGCCACGCTGGCGGATGTGGTTGCTCAGATCGACCATGCGGTGAAGATTGGCGGCATCGACCACGTCGGTATTGGGACTGACTTCGACGGGGTCGGCTGCGTTCCCTCGGATCTTGGCAGTTACGACAAGTTTCCCGCCCTGACGCGGGCACTGCTGGAGAAGGGCTACACCGCCAACGACATCAAAAAG
This sequence comes from Acidobacteriaceae bacterium, assembly GCA_036390355.1. Lineage (GTDB taxonomy): Bacteria > Acidobacteriota > Terriglobia > Terriglobales > Acidobacteriaceae > Edaphobacter. The sequence continues at coordinate 11,711 of DASWCA010000108.1, read as the reverse complement.
ATCTATGGCGGGAACCTGCTTCGGGTGATGCGAGCGGTTGAGAAGCGAGCCCAGGAACTGAAGTCGACTCCAGCAATCATGACCGAAATTGCAAAGTCGAATCCCTAAGACTCGATCAGTGTGGCTGCCTCAGAACGGAGACACCGACCCCGCACGGGGTGGTATGCTGCGGCCATGCCGAGATTCCGGGCCGCGGTGAGACGCGGCGAATTGTTGCGGGGCAACGCTCTGTGGTGGGTCGCGCTGGCGCTTGGGCTGTTGCTGCGGCTGTGGTTCTTTCAGCATCCCATGACGCCCGATGACGACACGGATGTGTATGCGGAGCTGGCGAGCAATCTCTTCCATCATGGGATCTATGGGATCGCGAAGGATGGGGTCATCCTTCCGACGCTTATCCGGTTGCCGGGCTATCCGCTGTTTCTCGGGACGATCTTCGCTCTGTTTGGCGCCGGCAATTTCAACGCGGTGCTGCTGTTCCAGATTGCGATCGATCTGATCGGTTGCTGGTTGATCGCGAGCTTTGTGCGTGAGCATGTGTCGGGGCGGGCGGGAACGATTGCCTTCTTCCTGGCGGCGCTGTGTCCATTCACCGCAGCTTATTCGACGATCGCGCTTACCGAGTGCCTGAGCATCTTCGCCGTCTCGCTGGCGCTGTGGTCCTCGGGGCGTTTGCTGCGGGCGCAGGCTGAGGGCGTCAGGGACCGCGGTGCGATGTTGCTCCTGTCGCTTGCCGCGGCGTTGGCAATGCTCTTGCGGCCGGACGGTGCGCTACTCGTAATAGCAGTGACCATGGCGATCGTCGGGTATGCGTGGAGGCAGGGCAGGCTGCTGTTTGGGATCAAGACAGCCGCTTTATGCGGTGTGCTGGCGGTGCTGCCGCTGGTTCCGTGGGCAATACGTAATTGGCGGGCATTCCATGTTGTGCAGCCACTCGCACCGCGGCGGGTGAACGATCCGGGCGAGTATGTGACCTACGGCTTCTATCGCTGGATGAACACGTGGTCCGTGGACATCGTGTCGACTGGCGATGTGTTCTGGAACGTGGGAACGGATCCGATCGACGTCAACCGGCTGCCGTCGCGCGCGTTCGATTCGCCGGCTCAGCGCGCGGAGACGGCGGAACTGCTATCCGAGTACAACACGCAGAAGTCGGTGACGCCGGAATTAGACACGAAGTTCGGCGAACTGGCGGGGGACCGCGTACGCGCGCATCCGTGGCTGTGCCTGGTGTGGGTGCCGGCGCTGCGGGTGGCGGACATGGTTCTGCGTCCGCGCACCGAGACTCTGGACCTAGATGCGGACTGGTGGCGTTTCGGTTCGTCGCGGGGGGAAGTGATCGAAATGATCGTACTGGGGCTATTGAACGTGGCGCTGGTGGCGGCGGCGCTGGTGGCGGTAGTGCGAAGGCGCGTGCCGTGGGTCGCGCTGTCAGTGCTGTATGTCGGGTTGCGATGCATGTTGCTGAGCACGATGGAGAACTCCGAACCGCGCTACACGCTGGAGATGCTTCCGATGGTATTCATGTGCGCGGCATGCGGGCTGGCGTCAGCGCGCGTTCAAGCGGAGCGATCCAGCCTGGTTGCGACAGATGAGTTGCCGGTTTGACGAGCTCCCAGGATTGAGGCGAGTTGGCTGTAACGGTATGCAAAGGCCTGATCGATCCGGCGCCGGAGGAACAGGCGATGCGCGAGAGTGCCTAACGCGCCCATGGGCAGGGCGTACTCTACGTGATCCGTAAGGACGGCGACCGCAACCTCCTCGCGGATTACGGCACGCACGCGATGGCAGTGGTGCCAGTAAGCAAAGGGACCTCGTACCTGGCGGTCGCAGAACTGAGTGTTCCAGGAGAACTCGGTTACCTCCGCCTCCCATTGCACGCGGACGGGAGAGAAGCGGAAGGGCCGGAAGCTGAACGTCAGCCGCGTACCAATCCCAGCGGCCGGGTTCGGGGGCGCTGAGTCGCCGGGGCGGCGCGGCGGTGGAACGATGGAGGAGTTCTCGACGCGTGCTTTCTGCCAGGCCGGCATGAGTGAGGGAAGGTTTTGCGGGTTTGCAAGAAAGCCAAAGATCTCCTCGGCCGAATACGGAAGCCATTGTTCGGTGTGATAGGAGAAGGCCATGATCTTTGCTATAGACGCCGAAAGTACCGAAAGTGTCGCCGGAATCTTTCCGGATGGGGCAAAGTTTGCCCTGAAAGCCTCTGCCCCATCCCAGGAAAATCCTAGCTCGGCATGAGGACGGTATCTATGACGTCGATCACACCGTTCGATTGAAATACGTTGGATGTTGTGATGGTGGCCATCCTTCCCTTTTCATCGGTCAGCATGATCTTCTTACCGGACATTGTGGCCGTGAGTTTGCCGCCCTCCACCGTGGTCATCTCATACTTGCCGCCGCCCGCCTTGATGCCCGCCGCGATATCCTTCGCGCTGAGTTTGCCGGAGACGACATGGTAGGTAAGGATCCTGGTGAGGGTAGCCTTGTTTTCGGGCTTCACCAGGGTGTCGACCGTACCGGCGGGGAGCTTGGCGAAGGCGTCGTTGGTGGGCGCGAAGACGGTGAAGGGGCCGGGTGAGTTGAGCGTATCGACCAGACCGGCGGCCTTGACGGCGGCGACCAGCGTGGTGTGGATCGGCGAGTTGACTGCATTCTCGACGATGGTCCTGGTGGGATACATGGCCGCGCCGCCCACCATGGGATCCTTCATGTCGCCCATTTGTGCGGTTGCGCCGAGTGTGATGATGGCCAATGCCGCTGCGGCAATGGATGACAGCAATGTCTTCTTCATGATCTTTCTCTGTTTCAGTTAGTTGAGAATCCAGGTCCCTTTTGAGCGCTCAATATCATCTACGCTGAGGGGAGGGGACTGGATTGCCAGATTCGTATCTGGATGCGTCAAATAACATTGCTGCTTCGCGGTTGCCGGAGAGATGTGTACTGGATTGAAGTTCTTGACGAGATCAATGCGACGCGCCGCAAGGTTGCATTGACATTCGAGCGCGGCCCTCGTCAACTGTGGAAGTGCGATTCCAAGAGGACGCACTGTGCGCCTATGGGAAGTGGGATAGAGATGGAGGAGACGAGCACGGCGGCTAAACAAAGTCACGCCGCACGGCACCATGATCGCGGTTTGCTGGCAATCGGTCTGCTGAAGCTGTTTGAGGCGGCCTTGTTTTTTCTGGCCGGCGTGGGGGTGCTGCACTTTCTTCACCGCGATCTCGGCGACGCCGCGCTTCAGCTAGCGGCACGGCTGCGTGTCGATCCGGACGGGCGACTGGTCACATGGGTGCTCGACCATGTGGATGCGCTCACAGCGCACCGGTTGAAGCAGATCGGCGCGGCTACATTCTTCTATGGGGGTCTGCGAGTGGCGGAGGGCGTCGGACTCGTGATGGAGAAGATCTGGGCCGAGCACCTCACCGTTGGCGCCACGACAATATTTCTGCCGTGGGAGCTATATGAGATCGTGCGACATCCGGACTGGGTGCGAGTGTGCCTGCTGCTGGCGAATCTTGCAGTGCTTGCCTACCTGCTGTGGACGCTGCGACGCGGGCGGCTGGCGAAGCTGAAGTCGAATTAAGCTCCGTTTAGTGAGGGGAGCTATTTTCGCCTTTATTTCGCCTACCAAATCTCTAAAAGATCGGCAAGATGGAGTTCTCGGCCGAACCATCGAATGAAACACTACATATAGCGTTAGTTTGACAATTAACTCTATAGGTAGAGTTTTCCACAACCATCCTCAGGAAAGTTTAGCATTTTCCCAATTTAGGGCTTGCCAACCCTGGTTCCCTGGGTCAGGATGACGATGTGGAACAAAGTGGCAAAAAGTGGAGCGAAGCGGAAGAAGCAGCTCACTTAGGGCAACTTTACTCCGATTTATGGCGTTTCCGGGCTGGCAAGTGTGGTTCCAGTCCCTGAGGTTGGAATGTTTCGAGGCAATCACCAGACGCGAGTGGACGAGAAGTTCCGGCTGAAACTGCCGGCCGAGTTCAAGCGCCGGGTGGACGAGGTGTACGGGCCGCTGTTTTACGTGACCAGCGTGGATGGCAAGCGGGCCCAGTTGTACCCGATGAAGGAGTGGGAAGCGATTGAAGCCAAGATCGTGCAGTTGGAACCCACGGATCCGGAACGGGAAGATTTTCTGAACGTGACGAGCTATTACGGTCAGACGGTGGAGATGGATTCCCAGGGAAGGCTGCTGCTTCCGCAAGTAATTCGGCAGTCGGCCAGCTTGTCAGGCGATGTGAACGTGCTGGGCATGCAGACGGTTTTGGAAGTGATCAACCTCGAGGCGTTCGAGGCGGAGCGGAAGGGGCCGAGCGGAATTGTTGAGATGTCCCGCGAGAAGCGTGCGGCCCTGGCAGAGAAGACGAAGGCATTGAAGGCGTGAATTGACGGCCCCCAGGGGCAGCACAGAGGCGGAGGATGAGTAGACCGCAGCATGTGCCGGTTCTTTTAGATGAAGTTTTGCAGTTCCTCAATGTGCGACCCGGAGGCGTGATTGCTGATACGACCGTTGGGCTTGGCGGGCATTCCTCAGAGATTGCGAAGAGGCTGGGCGCGAAGGGCAGGCTGATCTGCTTCGACCGAGACCCGGAGGCCATGGAGTTGGCGAAGGCCCGGATGGAAGAGGTCAGGGCTGAAGTCAGCGAGATGCCTGACGTGATCTTTGAGCCGCGGGCGTTCTCGGAGGCAGTCGATGCGATCGAGCCGGGGAGCCTGGATGGTTTGCTGGCGGACTTTGGCGTCAGCAGCCTGCAGTTGGATGAGGCGCACAGAGGATTCAGTTTCCGGTCCCTAGGACCGCTGGACATGCGGATGGACACGCGCAGCGGAGAGACGGCCGGGCAAGTGGTAAATCAGGAAGATGAGAATGAACTCGCCGACCTGATTTACGAATTCGGAGAGGAAAGGAGGTCGCGGAGAATCGCCAGAGCCATTGTGCGGGCCCGGCCGATATCGACGACAGCGGAATTAGCTCAAGTGATATCGGCCGCGGCCCCTTCAATGAAAGGTGACAAGATTCATCCCGCTACAAGGACCTTTCAAGCACTTCGAATTCGAGTGAATAACGAGTTGGGGGAGATCCGGTCGCTGCTGGAAAGCGCGCCATCTCTGTTGAAACCGGGAGGAAAGCTGGTGTTGATCAGCTTCCACTCGCTGGAAGACCGGCTGGTAAAGGATGCATTCCGCGAGGCCGGGCACGAGGGAATTTTTGAGATTTTGACGAAGAAGCCTGTGGTTGCAACAGAGCAGGAGCAGATGCGGAATCCGCGGTCGAGAAGTGCGAAGTTGAGGGCGGCGGAGAGGCTAGGCCCAGGGCCCAGGAAACAAGGAACAGGGAACAAGTACAAGAGCAGGTAGAACGGCGAGGAGGGGCGATGGCGACGATAGGGATGGCAGGGCCGGCAACGGGCTTTGGAATGGGAATGGGAATGGGAACGGCAGCAGCAGGGAGCATGAGCAATGCGTCGCAGGCCCGCGCGCACCGGAATAGCGAGCTGTTCGAGCTGCAGAAGCGTGCCCGCCGCGGACCGACACCCGAGGTATTCTTCGCCAAGCGCATCGACAACAGCCGCATTGTGAAGGCCGACGACCCGGAACGCAGGCGCGAGATGCGCACCTTCACCGCGACCATGAGCCTTCTGTTCGTGCTGGTGATGGTGTACGTCTGGCAGCACTTTTCCGCCATCGAGGTCGGCTATCAGATTGAGACGCAGAAGCAGCAGGTGGAACTGATGCGCGAGCAGAACCGGCAACTGCGCCTGACTCAGGCTCAGTTGAGCGATCCCGGCCGCATCGACCTGATTGCCCGGCAGCTCGGACTTGATGCTCCTCAGCCCGGCCAGGTGGTACGCCCTGACGGTTCAGGCGCGAACGCTCCGGTGATTGCCCAGGCGACCACGCCGTCATTGCCTCTCAACTAGTTGTCAGTTCTCAGTTGATAGGTGTCAGTGAGTGCTGATCTTCAATTGACAACGGAGAACTCACAACTGGGAACCTCTTCATGAACAGAGCTCCACGTCAGCCCCAGCGCAGCACGTTGACCGCACCGATACGCAGGATTCGTTTTGCGTGGGTGGCGATGTTTTTCTGCGCGTGGGTGGCTCTGATTGGTCTTCGGCTGGTGTGGTTGCAGGTGGTGCGCCACTCGGAATGGGTGGAAAAGGCAGAACGCCAGCAGCACAATACCTTCGCGGTCGCGCCCCGGCGGGGAGTGCTCTACGACCGCAATCTGCGCGAATTGGCGATGACGGTGAAGATGGATTCGGTGTATGTGGATCCGACGGAACTGGGCGAGAACCGCGCGACTACGGCCGAGATGCTCGCGAAAGTCGTGCATACCGATCCCAGTGACACCTTCACGTCAGAGCCGCAGATGCTGGCGCGCTTCAATGACTCGAAGAACTTCGCCTGGGTGGCGCGACGTGTCGATCCCGCCACGGTGGCTCGCGTGCGTGAGCTGAATTTGAAGGGTGTCTATTTTCAGAAGGAGTTCAAGCGCTTCTATCCGAACAGCGACTTGCTGGCGCAGGTGCTGGGCTATGTGGGCACGGACGATACGGGCCTGGGCGGGCTGGAGCGGCAGTTCGACGAAGATATGCATGGCGCTCCAGGCCACATGCTGACCAAGGTGGACGCGAAGCGTCACGCGATGGGCAGCGTGGAGAGCGAGCCGATGCCCGGCGAGAACCTCGTGCTCTCGATCGACGCGAACATCCAGTACATGGCCGAGCGCGCTCTGGACGAGCAGATGGCCAAGGTAAAGGCGCTGCACGGCACGGTCGTGGTACAGGACCCGCATACCGGGCAGATTCTGGCGCTCGCGATATCGCCGCGTTTCAATCCCAACGATTCGCGGCACATGGAGCCGGGCGCGCTGACGAATCTTGCGGTCAGCGATGTGTATGAGCCGGGGTCGACTTTCAAGCTGGTCACTTACTCAGCGGCAATTGATGCCGCTGGTGTCGAGCCTACTGACATCGTGGATTGCCAGGGCGGCTCGATGACGATGTTCGGACGCACGCTGCATGATGACAAGACCGACCGTTTCGGCGCGGTGACGGTCCAATATGCGCTTGAGCATTCGAGCGACGTAGGCGCTGCGAAGATGGCGCTGAAGATGGGGCCGCAAACTTTTTACAAATACATGAAGTCCTACGGCTTCGGCGATCGCTCGGGCATCGAACTGCCCAGCGAGACGCGCGGCCTTCTGACAAAGCCCAGCAAATGGGGCTCGACCAGCATCCTGTCTCTCGCCATCGGACAGGAAGTGGGCGTGACACCGATTCAACTTGTCACCATGGTGAGCGCAATCGCGAATGGTGGCGTGTACATGCCACCGCATGTTCTGTTGCAGTCGACCGACGAGATGAAGGGCGATCCGCGGCTGAAGCCGGCAGCCTTTCATCCGGCAAACCAGTTGCCCGATCAACTGCCCGACGGAGCGCATCGTGTCATCAAGGAACTGACGGCGGCCAAAATGCGTTCGATGATGCAGGGCATCGTCACGGAAGGCACGGGCAAGGCTGCGCAGTTGAATGGCTACAGTTCAGGCGGCAAGACCGGGACCGCGCAAAAGATCGATCCGGCGACGCGCACCTACTCGCACACAAAACTTGTCGCGAGCTTCGCGGGATTTGCTCCGGTCAGTTCGCCAGCGGTGTCAGTGGCGGTCGTGATCGACACGCCGACCGTGGGCAGCCTCTATGGCGCGGCGGTTTCGGCACCAGTATTCCAGACGGTGGCGCAAGAAGTTCTCGAGTACCTTGGCGTGCCGCATGACCAGCCGCTGAAGACGACGAAGCAGATGCTCGCGGCGGCTCCTAAGGACGTAGACGATAGCCCCAGCGACAATGTCGCCGACCTGAATACGATGTTCGATCAGATTAATAATCTGCCGGCGGATGATCCTCTGCGCGCCTCGTCGAACACCGCAGCGAATGCGGCACCTGAGCAACCTATAACCAATGTTGCCAGCGCTCCAGCTCAGCAGGAACATAACTCCAGCGGCGCGAAGCCGTCGCGCATCTTCGGTCTCCTGCCGCAAAAGGTGCTGGCTGCCTTCGAGGCGCATGACGGGCTAAGCGCGGCGCCGCCGGACACGGTGTCTGCACTGCACGCTCCAGCGATTGCGCCGCAGGTCCAGTCGCGCGCGAACGGGTCCGTGCTGGTCGATGCGGGACAGCGCGTGTCGGTGCCGTCGTTCACTGGAGTCGCGCTGCGCACGGCAGTGGAGACAGCCGCGAGCCTTGGCTTGCGGGTTGAGCCGTTGGGCAACGGCATCGCGCGCGAGCAGGCGCCAGCAGCCGGCACCATGGTCCCGATTGGCACGCAAGTGGTCGTGCGGTTCGCGCGATAGAGTGGCGTGCGACCTCAGCCCCACGGTGGACATAGAATCGAAGTCATGCAGTGGGCTGAGGCACTTAGAGAAGTTGCGGTAATCGAGAGCGCGGGCAGCGCCGAAGCGATTAGCAGCATCGAGTACGATTCGCGCCGTGTCGGTGCTGGCGCGGCCTTTGTTGCAATGCGCGGTGGCACGACGGATGGCAATCGCTATATCGACGCGGCGATCGCGCAGGGTGCGGCTGCAATCGTTACGGATTCGCAGGAAGCGTACGCGAAGCTCCGCCGGGAGCATCCCGAAATTGCAGCGGCGTGGGTGGAACACGGGCGGCGCGCGCTTGCCGAATTGAGTGCGGCGGTACTGGGTCATCCGGAAAAGAAGCTCGCGATCAGCGCGGTGACAGGGACGAATGGCAAGACGACGACGGCGTATCTGCTGGAGCAGATGCTGCGCAGCGCCGGGCGTAAATGCGTGTTGATCGGCACCATAGAGACGCACGTTGGTGACGAGGTAAGGGCCAGTGAACACACAACGCCGGAGGCCTCCGACCTGCTGAAGATATTCGCGGATGGCGTCGCTGCGGGTGCTACCGAGGCGGTGATGGAGATGTCGTCTCATGCGCTCGACCAGGAGCGTGTGTGGGGAATTCCTGTGGATGTCGCAATTTTTACGAACCTCACGCAGGATCACCTGGATTATCACGGGACCATGGAACGGTATGCGGCGGCGAAGATGCGCCTGTTCAAGGGAGTGGGCGCGGCGCCTCCGCGTATCGCCGTGATTAATCTTGACGATGAATACGGCGGGGTTATGGAAGATGTAGCAAGGCCTTGCGGTGAGGTTCAGACCTATGGGATCAAGAACCACCACGGCTGGACACCCGAACACAGAGCGGAGAATGTTGCATTCAGCGCGCGTGAGACCAGCTTCGGTTGGAAAACACCGGAAGGGACTGTCCAACTGGAATCCCCTCTGTTTGGTTGGGTGAATGTCTCGAACCTCCTTGCGGCCTCGTGCGCGGCGTTGGCGCGCGGTCTGACGTTGGGAGAGATCGGTGCGGCAACGATAACTCTGAAGCAGGTGCCCGGACGCTTTCAGGTGGTTCCGGGATCGGCGGAGGCCGTATTTACGGTGGTGGTGGATTACGCACATACGGACGATGCGCTGCGGAATCTGATTGCTCTTGGACGCGATTTAGTGAGAGATCGCAGAGGGCGGGTGATTACTCTCTTCGGATGCGGCGGCGACCGCGATCGCACCAAGCGTCCGCGGATGGGCCGCGCGGCCGGCGAAGGCAGCGACCTGGTCGTGCTGACGAGCGACAACCCGCGCAGCGAGGATCCGATGGCGATCATTGATGAGGCGCTCGCCGGCGTTCGCGAGACCACCACCGAATGCATCGTCGAGCCAGACCGCGCAGCTGCCATTGAGTTGGCGATTCGAGCTGCGCAACCAGGCGATATCGTATTGCTGGCAGGTAAGGGTCATGAGAAAGTACAGATTCTGCGCGACCGGACAGTTCCGTTTGACGATGTAGAGGTCGCAGCGAAGATATTGGAGAGTGTGCGGTGAAGCTGACGCTTGGCCAGGCGGCCGACTGGATTCACGCTGAGGGCGACTTCACCACCAACACGGAGGCGGTGAGCTACTCGATTGACTCGCGCACCCTCGCGGCGGGCGAACTCTTCTTCGCCGTGCGCGGCGAGCGTCTCGACGGACACGACTACGTTGAAGCGGCGCTCGCCAACGGGGCTGTCGCGGCGGTGGTGAGCATGCGATGGCTGGAGCCGGCGGCAATGGACTCGTGCAAGCTGCTGCGCGTACCTGATCACGATGGCGATGGCGTACTCATCGCCCTGCAGCAGTTGGCGCGAGCGGTACGGCGAAGCTGGGGGAAGCGCGTCGTCGGCATCACCGGGTCTGCGGGCAAGACGACCACGAAAGACGCGGTGGCGCAGGTCCTCAGCGCGCGTTTCCGAGTCCTGAAGTCGCAGGGCAATCTGAACAACGCCTTCGGGCTTCCGCTGCAACTGCTTCGCCTCGAAGCGGAGCACGAGGTGGCGGTGATCGAGATGGGGATGAACCACGCAGGCGAGATTGCTGCGCTGGCGCGCATCGCCGAGCCGGACTGGGCGGTCGTATCCAACGTTGCTCCGGTGCATCTCGAGTTCTTCGCCGAGGGCATCGCCGGCATCGTGCGTGCGAAGTATGAGCTGATCGAGGCGCTGCCGCGAGACGGCATCGCCGTACTCAATTGCGACGATGAACATGTGGCGCGCTTCGGAGACGACATGGGCGAGCGTGCGGTCTTTTACGGGACGGGTGACTGTGCCCAGGTTCGCGCGGTGCAGATTGCGGAAATCGGCGCGGAGGGCGTGGTGTTTACGGTTACCGCTGGGGGTGAACGCGCGAGTGTGCAACTGCATATGCTCGGCCGCCACAATGTCCACAATGCTCTTGCCGCTATTGCGGTGGGACTGCGCAGCGGCCTGTCGTTGGCGGAATGTGCCGCCGCGCTTGGCGAACTTCGTGCAGGGGATAAACGCGGCGAGGTCTCGGAGTGGCGCGGCGCGACAGTGATCAACGATAGTTACAATTCGAACCCGCGCGCGCTGGATGCGATGGTCGACGCTCTGCTCGCGATGCCTGTCGCGCGGGAGGGCAGGCACATTGTGGTGGCCGGCGAGATGCTGGAGCTTGGCCTCCGCGGCGAGGCGCTGCACAGGGAGTGCGGGGAGCGCATGGCTGCGCGTGGCGTTGACATTGTCGTTGGCGTCCGCGGACTAGCCGTGGAGTTGGTCGCGGGCGCGTCGCAGCGTGGAGCCGAGGCGCACTTTGTCGCGACGCCGGAAGAGGCTGGAGCGTGGCTGAAGGAAAACCTGCGGCCGGGTGACGCCGTACTGCTCAAAGCTTCGCGTGGAGTGCGGCTCGAACGGGCCATCGCCATGCTTACGAATTGACTGCCGCTGCATCGGGCGGAGCCACGATCGGCGACTGGTAGGTTAGAGTCATGTTTTCTTCCGGAGGGCTTGGGTTCACGATCGGTCCGGCAATCCTTATCGCCGCGGTACTTACGCTCGCCCCTGTAGTCGCCGCCGCATTCTTTTCGCGCGAGTTCGCAGCATGGGTGCAGCGATTGCCCTCATTACTGCGCCTGTTGTGCCCGGCAATCCTGTGTGTGCCCTACGTATTGGTCGCATCTTCACTGAGGGTGTTGTGCTGGGAGTGGATCGCACTGTATGCGCTGCTTCCGGTCGCGATCGCCGGACTTCTCTGGCAAGCGAGGCAGGCGGATCATGCGCAACTCGGCGACTGGCGGGATTTCGTGGTGCTGGGATTGTTGGGGCTCGCGGTCGATCTGCGC
>DASWCA010000107.1:0-3967 GCA_036390355.1 Acidobacteriaceae bacterium | reverse complement strand
CTGCGGTCACACGTGGAGTTGACCCCGATCCTATCGGGGTCACACTTGAAATTGACGCTGCGCTCCGCGGTTACCTATAATCGAATTTCTCCCCCATGCGACGCATATTCATTGCGCTCCTGCTCTGCTCCGCGCTGCTTCTCGCTGCCACGGGCGAACGCGCCCAGCAGCGCGCGCAGTCTCAGCAACCGCCACCGTCCCAGGAGCCCGCTCCGCCGTCGGGCCAGCAGCCGCTCAAGACCGGCCAGACGATCGTCCGAGAGATCAATCTCGTCGATGTTCTCTTCACCGTCCTCAACCGCCGCAACAAGCTCGTCATCAATCTCGATAAGCCAAATTTCAGGGTCTTGGACGACGGCGTTCCGCAAGAGATCCGCTATTTCAGCCGCCAGACCGATTTGCCGCTGCGCATCGGCATGCTCCTCGACACCTCCAACAGCATCCGCGACCGCCTTCAGTTCGAGCAGGACGCCGCCATCGGATTCCTCTTCAGCGTCCTCCGCCGCGGGAAGGACCAGTCCTTCCTGATGACGTTCGACGACCAGCCCTATGTCGCGCAGGGTTACACCGACGATGGCGGCAGGCTTCGCGATGAGATCATGAAGATGCGCGCTGGCGGCGGCACCGCCGTCTACGACGCCATCTACAAGGCCTGCCGCGACCTCCTCAGCCATCCTCCCCGGCCTGCCGGTGATCGCCCCGACGTCGTCCGCCGCGTCATGGTTCTCATCAGCGACGGCGACGACAACCTCTCCGACCGTACGCGCGCCGAGGCCATTGAGATGGCCCAGCGGACCAGCGTCGTTATCTACGCCATCAGCACCAGCACGCAGTGGGTTACGCTCACGCAGAACAATGAGCGCGAGAAGTCCGGCAATCGCAAACTGCATCTCACCGAAGGCGACCAGATTCTGCGGGACATTGCCGAAGAGACCGGCGGCCGCGCCTTCTTCCCTTACCATGTGGATGACCTGGATCAGTCTTTCCAGGACATCGGCGATGAGCTGCGCTCCCAGTACTCGCTGGCCTACAATCCCTCAAACTACGTCTCCAACGGCAAATACCACAAAATTAGAATCGAAGTCCCGGAACACAAGAGCCTGCAGGTCCGCGCCCGCCGCGGCTACTATGCGCGCACCACCACTCTCGAGCCGCCCTCCAAACCCTCCGGCTCCTCCAATCAGTAGCCAAGACGCTTTTTGCAAATTGGGGTCAGCGCGGCTTGCGAGAAAAACTAACAGTTGTATGGGATTAGGAGAATCCGCTCCGCTTCAAATCGTCGCCTCAGCTCTTCGGCGCGTAATACCCCTTCCTCGCCATCACTTTCAAATCCTTGTTCACCGTTTCCACCTTGATCTTATGAAACTTTCCATCCCGGGACGCGTAATAGCCTAACGTGTACTCGTTTCGGAGTTCATCCGAAATCTGATCGAACGCCTCTTCCAACCGCTTTTCCGAGGTCACGTCTATCATGCGGCCGCCGGTTTCGTCGGTGATCTTCTTCGCGACGTCCGGCCTCCAGCCTCCTCCGAAGCCGAACCCCCCTCGCTCGTGGATCAGGAGGACGTGGACCACGGTATCTGTCCGCTGCGCCGCTTCGATGGCTTCTTCCAGCCGGAGCTTGCTCCCAACATCTTCGGCGTCCGTCAGGATCACGATCGCTTTGCGTCCGGCTTCCGATGCGAGCTTATCGGCGCACGCCAGATAGATTGCGTCATACAGGTGAGTGCCGTTTGGCGCGGTCGAAGTCGGCAATGGACCCGGCGTCACCGCCACATTGCCGCCGGCCGTATTGATGCGCGTCCGGCGGATGGCGCGTTCCAACTGGCTGTGGTCGTCTGTAAAATCCGATAGCAGGTCCACGTCCAAGTCAAAGGAAATGACCATCGCCTCGTCGCCTTTGCGCATCACCCGGCTCAAAAACCTCGATCCGCCGTCCTGGATCGCTCCGATCATGTGCTCTTCGCTCCCGCTCGTATCGATCAGCATTCCGATCGTGATCGGCAGCGCGCTCTCCGCGGAAAAAAAGGCGATCTTCTGCTCTGCATTGTCCTCAAGGATTTTGAAGTCTTCCTTCTTCAGTCCGGTCACAATTCGTTTATTCTTGTTGCGCACCGTCGCGAAGATATTGACCAAGCCTACTTCCCTGCGGATGCCCGGCTCCTGACTGGAGGGCTCTTGCGGCTGTTGGGGGGTGGGACTTGCCTGCGAGCCTCCCCGTGGCGCCAGGGCCAGTAGCCCTGCCGCGAACAGCCCTGCGCACATCCCCAACTGCTTCATCGCATTTCGCATTGTATAATCGCCCCGTTGAGGAAACTTGCTTCGGAAGCAGCCCGCAGAAGAAAGCCTCCGTCACCCTAGATGCGGCCACGCGCCGCGGAGGATGCATTGACCGTGCCGCTAGTGCCGCAATCCATGGTGGCTTCACGCGCATGAATTGTCCATCCAAGATTCTGACCCTTGTTTGCGTTCTAGCACTCACCGCGCCTCCCGGCGTGCCCCAGCAGCAGAAACCCGGGCCACCCGCTCCTCAGGAGCAGCCGCAGGCGCGCATCCGCATCATCACCAACGTCGTCATCGTTCCCGTCACGGTCAAGGACGGCGACGGCCATCTAGTCCCCGATCTCCGCAAGGAAGAATTCCGCATCTTCGAAGATAACGTCGAGCAGAAAGTCGATCAGTTTTTCAACGAGCCCTTTCCCCTTTCGATGGCCGTCCTCATCGACAACGACCTGCCGAAGGGTGTCGCCCAGGAGGTCGAATCCAGCCTTCCCGCCATTGTCGGCGGCCTGAGCGACCAGGATGAAGTCTTTGTCTGCCGTTTCGATCTCACGTTTCACCCCGGCAAAGGCTTTACGCGCGACCCGGACAAGCTCCTCACCGAGCTCAAGCGCACCACGCTCCAGAGTTCCCCGAGTAACGTCGACACGGGAGGTCCCATGGCAAGCGGGCCCTCTATCAATGGGCGTCCGGCAAACGGCCCTTCGCCCTCACCTCCCAACATCATCTTGAAGGGCGAGCGCGGGCGCAGCAAGGCGTTGGACGATGCTGTTTATGAAGCCGCCGATCTTCTCAAGGACCGCGGACGCGACCGCAGAAAAATGATCCTTCTCGTCTCCGATGGCGAGAACGCCAAGAAATACAACTATTCCTTCGAGGATGCGGTCAAGAAGCTCCAGCAAAGCGATATTTCTGTCTTCAGTATTGGCGTCGGCAGCGCCTATCTCAAGCGCAAGTTCACCCCGCTGCCGAAATATGCCCATGCCACCGGCGGCGACGTCTATTACGCCGCGAGGCTGGAGGCCATCGAGGAACTCTATTCCCGCATCACCGAAGAGGCCCGCAACCAGTACACCCTTACCTACAGCCCCCGGGACACCGACCGCTCCCTCGACTACCACTCCATCGAAGTCCGCGTGAGGCGCCCCGGCCTCGCCATCCGGACGCGCGACGGCTACTACGCCCCGTCTCCTTCGCCCTGACCGGCCACAAATTCTTCACAAATCCCTTGACACGTCGGAACGCTGCCCGTATAGAACGTGAGGACGGCCGCGCGTCTGCGGCCATCGCCTGATTCTGGGGTTGACCGCTTGCGGAGTTTACCCCGACTTGTCGGGGCGGTCATCCGCAAAAAGGAGTTCCTCCATGAAGAAAAAGGGCAAGGGCAAGAAGGACGACAAGAAGAAGGGCAAGTAGGCTTCAATTTCAGTGGAGTGATTTCAGGGGCGCCGCTGGTCACCTCAGCCGCGCCCCATTTTTCATCGCCAGCCTTGCCTGTCATTCCGGGCAAAGAACCTGCTCATACGCCGGGCAAATCGGTTTGAATGCGCAGTTCCGGCAATGGTACCCAGGCTTTGGCGAGAACTCACCCGCCCGAATGTTCGCCGCCGCCTCGTTCACTATTGCCACCGCTTCGTCGAGTTGTTTCTTCTCCCTCGTGGTCACTTGCCTTTCGTTCGTCAGCAGG
>DASWCA010000106.1:0-3591 GCA_036390355.1 Acidobacteriaceae bacterium | reverse complement strand
CTACTTCGGCAGGTTCAACGACATTTATGCGAGCTATTTCCCTAAGGAATCGCCAGCGCGCATCTTTCTGTGCGTTCCGTGCTTCCCCGGGCCATTCGATATCGAGATTGATTGCATCGCAGTCATCTGACCCGCGGCGCAGCCACGGCTGGAGAATCCTCGTCGGAACGTTATTGATCCGACCCTCGGGTCGGCACCTCAGATCCTAGAGCGAGGCAGCTCCGTGACGTACCCCAGTCTTGCGCTGCCCAACGCGCGCATATCAGCTTGATCGACCGTCGTCATCCGGCTCCGCCGCGTTGAGCAAGGAGATCAATATATGCCCCTTTGACTAACTGCGACGATTCAATGCCAAGCCGAGCCATAAGACTCTGAGCTTCGCGGATACCCGCCTCCGCGAGTTCACCTTCGTTGAGAACGACCTCAAGTTCAAGAAAGTGCCCCAAGCCCTTGACGTTGTCCAGGTGGACCCGAGTTCTTCCGACGAGAAAGAGTGTTCGATGCTTCTGAACCCGGCCCACCTGGCCGTATGCCTGAGACAGAGACTCGCGCAGCGTATCGGGAGCAGACGTTGGCGAACGGAGGTAGAAGGACTCTTTCGGGCCGCGTTGGCTTGCCCGACGGTAGAAGATCAGCTCCCCTTCTTCACTCGAGAACGCGCGTAATTTCAACCTTCCCGATTTGCACTGAAAGAAGGTGTCGTCTTGAACGATCTCGATTGGGCCCTCGTCCGCAATGGCTGCAGCCTTCGGCGCGAGTGCCTCAATGCTCTCGACATGGGCCTTAATCTCGATGTTTCGCGCCATGGGCGTCTAACGGCATAACGATTCTACAGTCTCAACGTCGCCCATGAGCGGCCGAGCAAGCGGGCGACGCCCGCTTGCGAAGGTCCGTCTCGATGGGCCGGTTAGGGTTCGCTTCCCTTGCGAAGTCCCACCACGTCAACGATACCCCGTGACCCGGGTCATCGATCACTACAAAATCAAACTCCCCAGCTGGGCCTTTGTAATAGAAGGCATGCTCACACGTTCCTCGATTCTGATAGTAGTTTAAGCGTGCCTCTGCGGCCGGGTCTTTGGAGGCAAGGTGATCAAGAACCATTGACCTAGCTTGCGATTCCGAAATGCCACAGGAATCGAAGTATCGCGCCGCAACGAACACGTATGCAACAGTCGCAACAACGACAGCCGATGAGCCCAGCAGTCCCCAGAGCAAAATCTTCAACAGCTGTCGCATGCGAAGGAACCCTAACGCTAGCCTTCAGCGGCCGGCGCAACTGGTCCGCTGCAAGGTGGGGTTAAGGTGAGCTTATTTTTTCTTTTCCCACTTAACATTCCCATTGCCGAGAAAAGCAAGTTCATAATTACCAGAATGTGTTTTTAAGAGGCAAAGGATCGTTAAACCCTCTGACAGTTTTCCAAAAACAGTACACCTACCAGAACCGGCGACTTCCTCAACCGGCCTATTTCTGCTTGCAAGTGTAACGCGATCTAGCTGTAACTCATATTTATCCGGCATTGGATTAGTCTCTTTGGTCCCGGAAAAAGTAATCAACATTTCTCCCTCACCCAACATGCCGATAAGATTGCGGCGTCCATTCAGGTACGCTACATCGACTACAACACCTTGACACTTGGACGTTACAACAGTACCCGCAAGTTTGGCCCCAATACATTTTCCGTAGATGTTTACCATGTACCGGACAAGGTCCAATCCGAGCTGTTCCTCTCCTAGGCTCCGAGTGGAGACCAGGATAGGTAAACTGAACAGCAAGAAAATCAACCGATTTTTCATGATGATCACCTAACGTCAGCGCCCACCGGCGCGCGACTGCGATGGTTGACCGAAGTGAACCGCTTCACGCGCGTCCGAGTGGGGCAATGGGTTAGGTTGCGCCGCTCGTTTACGCACGGACTCTCTTTTCGCCGGCAGCGAACGAGGCCTTCTTAATGCGACCTTCGACAACCTCGTAGACGCAAAGCATCTCGATCGTGCCACGGCCCTCCGGAAAGTTGCGCGTGATAAGTTCGAAGTCAACGACCACGTTTGCCATAACCGTACGAGATAGCAACCTGGCGTGGAGATCGGGCTCGGCGAACCTGCTGAGGAACCGAGGCCGCAATTCCTGGTGACCCTTTGCGAGGCGATCGCCGTGAAGAGTGAACTGCTCGGCGTCCGGAGCGTAGGTGGCGAGCAAGGCCTCGATGTCCTTGGCGTTGTAGGCATCGAGCTGTTCTTGGACAACTGCGAGGACAGATTTCGGGCGCATGTGAGGGCGGTGGTGAATGACAATGGGCAACTACGTTCAATCATCTTCCGAAAAACCATCTAATCTGGCTCGTCAGTGTACGCCTCTCGTAATTCCTCCGCACAATCAGGAATCTCGGTGCTCTGTAAGAATTGCTAGTCCTTGATATATTGCGCGCGGAGGATCAAGTGTCTGATTTCTCTCGGGAGGAAACCCCGCATCGACGCCCGAGGAACTACGCAGCGATTCCGACCGGCGTATAGGGCGGCACGAGGTCGAACAGCTCCACGACGTCGGCGTTGCGCATTCGGATGCAGCCGATCGAGCCGGGTTTGCCCATCTCGATGTTGTCGGGGCTGCCGTGGATGTAGATATAGCGCCGCATGGTGTCGACGTCTCCGAGGCGGTTGCGGTCCGGCTCGCAGCCAGAGAGCCACAGGATTCGCGTCACGATCCAGTCGCGCCCGGGAAAGCGCTCGCCGAGCTCGGGAGTCCAGATCTCCCCGGTCGGGCGGCGCCGCACGAACACCGCGTTGAGGGGCTGGCCCGCGCCGATTTTCGCGCGCACGATATGCGCCCCGCGCGGAGTGCAGAAGCTGCCCTGCCGCTCGCCCGCGCCGTTGCGGGAGGTGGAAACCAGGTAGCGCTTCAGTTCCCCGCCGCCGTCGCCAAGGAGCACGAGCCTCTGAGCCAGAATCGAGATTTCAATTCTCGGCATGGCGCCGCGCCGCGAAGAATTCCGAGAGCAGGCGGCCCGCTTCGTCCGCGAGAACGCCGCCCGTCGCCGTCGTGTGGTGATTGAGTTTCTCTTCCGAAAAGAGATCGACGACGCTGCCGCAGGCGCCGGTCTTGGGGTCGGCGGCGCCGTACACGAGCCGCGCGATGCGCGCGTGCATGATCGCGCCCGCGCACATGGCGCAGGGCTCGAGCGTCACGTAGAGCGAGCAGCCTTCGAGGCGATAGTTGCCGAGAGTTCGGGATGCTTCGCGCAGCGCGCGGATCTCGGCGTGGGCGCTCGGGTCCTTCGCCGAGACCGGCGCATTGAAGCCGCGGCCGACGATCGCTCCGTCCTTCACCACCACCGCGCCCACCGGCACCTCGCCCTGCCCCGCTCCTTCGGCGGCGAGCCGCAGGGCCTCGCGCATCATTTCCGCGTCGTCGCTCATCTCCATCCGGGCACGGTAACGAAGTAACGCGTTCCCTTCAACCTGCCGGTCACGCGCAGCAGGCCCTTCTGCGCCAGATCCACCAGCTCCCGCGAAGCCGTCGCGCGCGAGGCACCTGTCATGTGGCTGTACTTGCGCGTGCTCATTCCGCCCTCGAAGCCGCCGGGCCCCGCGTCG
>DASWCA010000105.1:0-3552 GCA_036390355.1 Acidobacteriaceae bacterium | reverse complement strand
GGCCGGTCCACCTCCACCGGGCCCAAACGGCAAACTCGTATCAAACGTTGGCGCAGGCCCATCGTTTCCCACACCCAGCCGGTGGAACACAAACCGCTGCGTCGCCTCCGTCTGCTGAACCGCTGTCGCAGGCACGTTCATTGCACTCGAAGTCGCCGTAGCCGCTTCCCGTACCACCGGCACAGGAGGCTTCACCGGCAGCGGGATCGTCAACTGCGGCACTCCCGGCGTAACCGACAGCGACTCCGGCCGGATCATCGGAAACGCGATCAGTAATCCCGCAACCGCACACTGTAAAGTTAGCGAACCCAGCGCCGTCCACCGCTGCGTTCCCGAGGCCACCAGACCACGCGATTCAACCAGGCTTCCTTCAAACATAAGGCACCTCCGAAAATTCGGATCAGTGCGCATCTGCGAGGAATGCGTACACCACCATAGACACCGCCGCCCCGCGAATGTTCCCGCCGTTGCTCATACCTCGCGCCTCATACCTCGTACCTCAAAGCCGAACGCTGACAGCCGACAGCCGAACGCTGAACTATAAAACCTCGAACCTCGCACCTCACCTTGAACACTTGAACCTCGAACCTGGCGCCTGGTACCTGGCGCCTTGCACCTTGTACGATGAATCACCAATGCCCTCAGCCCCCAAGCCCGCCTCAAACCGCGTCCTCTCCATCGACGTCCTCCGCGGTCTGACCATCGCGCTCATGATCCTGGTCAACGATCCCGGCGACTGGGGTCACGTCTATTCGCAACTCGACCACGCCGAGTGGAACGGCTTCACCCTTACCGACCTCGTCTTCCCCAACTTCCTCTTCCTCGTCGGCGCGTCCATCATCTTTTCGCTTGACGGGCGCATCGCTCGCGGCGAAAGCAGGCGCATGCTCGCGCTCCACATGGTCCGCCGCGCGTTCACTATCTTCCTCATCAAGATGTGCCTCACTGCATTCCCGCACTTCCACATGACTCATCTGCGCATCTTCGGAGTGCTCACGCGGATCGCCATCTGCTATCTCATCGCGGGCCTCATCTGCCTCATCACCCGCCGCGCGCGAACACTCGCCGCCATCACCGCCGCGCTCCTCGTCGGTTACTGGGCACTGATGCGCTTCGTTCCTGTTCCCGGCTTCGGAGTGCCCACACATGCCATGCCCATCCTCGATCCCGACCGCAACCTCGCGGCCTGGCTCGACCGCGGCTTCAACGCCTTCACCCAGCGAACCATCCACACCGGCACGCTCTACAACCACACCCGCGACCCCGAAGGCCTGCTCAGCACCATCCCCGCTGTCGCCACCACGCTCATCGGCTGCATCACCGGTCTGTGGATGCGCATGGAGAAGACGCCCATGCCGTTTTTCGTGACGCAGAGGCATCCGAACGCGAAGCACTTCTCGACATTCATTGTCCTGATCGGCGCCGCTATCCTCTCCCTCGCGGCCGGCCTCGTCTGGAACCACTGGTTCCCCATCAACAAGAACCTCTGGACCAGCTCCTACGTCCTCTTCAGCGCCAGCTGGTCGCTCGCCCTGCTCGCCCTCTGCTACTGGCTCATCGACATCCGCCAGCTCAACCAGAAGCCCACAGGCAAAGCCATTCTCTGGCCCTGGCTCGTCTTCGGCTCCAACGCCATCACCGCGTTCGTTCTCTCCAACTTCTTTGTGCAAGTCGCAGCCTGGATCAAGGTACCCGCCGGAGCCCTCATCAACGCCGCCGACCCCGCTCACCGCATCTCTGCCTGGGCCTGGAGCTACCACCACATCTTTGCCCGCCATCAGTCCACGCAGGTGACGTCCCTCGCGTTTGCATTGACCTTCGTGGCGCTCTGCTTCATCCCCAACTGGCTACTGTGGCGGCGAAAGATCTTTCTAAAGATTTAATTCGTGAAATTGCTCGGCAAAATCACATGTCAAGCCTCAGAATGGCTTATATCTCTCAATCGAAACGAAATACACCTGGCCTGGCAAACCCCTCGAAAGCGTAAAATCGAAGTACGGGTTTTTCTCGATTCGAATCAGCCGATTGCTCGAACGGGGCAGGTAGCGGTATAGACCAGGTCCGGACTTAAGTTATTTGTTGTGAAGACTTTGGTACTTTAGTAGGGAGGGGTATACCTCCAAAACCTCTCCAAGCCGTGGCCTAGAACCAGCCACAGGAGTCAGCCGTGCCTTACACCGACCTTCGCGAATGGATTAAGCAACTCGACAAGGCAGGCGAGCTCCGCCGCATCCGCGAGGCCGTCAGCCCCAACCTCGAAATGGCCGAGATCGCCGACCGCACCGCCAAGCTCGGCAAAGGCACCCCCAGGGCCGGCGGCCCGGCCCTCCTCTTCGAGAACGTTACCGGCTATCCCGGCGCGAAGGTCCTGATGAACCAGTTCGGCTCCGAGCGGCGCATGAAACTTGCCCTCGAAACCAACTCGCTCGACGCCATCGCCGACCGCATCCGCACCCTGATGCGCCCCGAATCGCCGACCAGCCTGCTCGACAAGATCAAGCTTCTCCCCAAACTGGCTGAAGTTGGCAGCTTCTTTCCCAGGGTCATCTCTGCCAAAGAAGCCACCTGCAAGGAAGTCATCCATCGCAGCGTAGCCGACGGCGGGAAGGGAATCGACCTGCTCAAACTGCCCGTCCTCACCACCTGGCCGCAGGATGGCGGCCCATTCATCACGCTGCCCTGCGTCGTCACCCGCGATCCGCGCAGTTCCGGCGGCCAGCCCGGCAAGCGCAACGTCGGCATGTATCGCATGCAGGTCTACGACGGCCAGACCACAGGAATGCACTGGCAGCGCCAGAAGGTCGCCGCCGAACACCTCCGCGACCGCCTCCGCATGGCCACAGCGAGTTCAACCACCCAAAGCCCGGGTGCCCCATCCATCGTGGCCTCATCGCGATGGGTGGGAAACGAAGCGGCCCGCGTCGACATCATGGCCCAGACCTCCGGCGGCATCGCTCCCGCGATCGACCCCGCCTCCATCCCCGCCACCACCCTCACCAAAGTCCGCGAAGGCCGTATGGAGGTCGCCGTCGCCATCGGCACCGATCCCGCGACCACCTTTTCGGCCATCGTCCCCGCGCCGCCCGAGGTCGAGGAATACCTGATCGCCGGCTTCCTTCGCGGCCGGCCCGTCGAACTCGTCAAGTGCGAGACCGTCGACCTCGAAGTCCCAGCCCACGCCGAGTACATCTTGGAGGGTTACGTAAATCTTGGCGAGCTGAGAACCGAAGGCCCCTTCGGCGACCACACCGGCTTCTACACCATGGAAGACCAGTACCCCGTCTTCCACGTCACCTGCATCACCCACCGCAAGGACCCGATCTACGCAGCCACCGTCGTCGGCAAGCCGCCAATGGAAGACGCCTGGATGGGCAAGGCCGTCGAGCGCATCTTCCTGCCGCTCATGCAACTCACCCTGCCGGAGATCGTCGACGTCTGCCTGCCACCCGAGGCCGTCTTCCACAACCTGATGATCGTCGCGATCCGCAAGTCCTACCCCGGCCACGCGCGCAAGATCATGAACGGCATCTGGGCCATGGGCCAGGCCATGTT
>DASWCA010000104.1:0-4447 GCA_036390355.1 Acidobacteriaceae bacterium | reverse complement strand
TGTTCACCATCGGCGGACTGACCGGAGTTTTTCTCGGCTCGCTTGGCATGGACATTCAACTGACCGAGACGTACTTCATCGTGGCGCACTTCCACTTCGTCATGGTGGGCGGCATGCTGATGGCCTTCCTCTCGGGCGTGCATTTCTGGTGGCCCAAGATGACCGGGCGCATGTATCCGGAGTCGCTCTCGAAATTGGCGGCGGTCGTGACGTTCATCGGATTCAACCTGACGTTCCTGCCGCAATTCATCCTCGGCTATCTGGGCATGCCGCGCCGCTATCATGCATATCCGCCGGAGTTCCAGGTGCTGAACGTGCTCTCGACGGCGGGCGCAACGGTGCTGGGTGTGGGCTACCTGCTGCCGATCCTCTACCTGGGATGGTCGTTGAAGTACGGCGCGATCGCCGGCAACAATCCTTGGCAGGCGACGGGGTTGGAGTGGCAGATTCAGTCGCCGCCGCTCACCGAGAATTTCACCGAGATCCCCATCATGGATCACGAAGCCTACGACTACGAGTGGCTGGAGCACAAGACCGCACAAGAGGTGACCTCTGTTGGATAGCGCGATCGTAACCACCCAGGCCGAGCACGAACACGCTGAACACGAGCACGTCTTCGTGCCGCAGCACCGTCATCACTTCGAGACGGAGGAGCAGCAGCGCGAGGCCGGCAGCTTTGGCATGTGGCTCTTCCTGCTGACGGAAATCATGTTCTTCGGCGGCATGTTCTTCTCCTACCTGCTGTACCGCAACTGGTACTACGACGCCTTCGTCGCCGCCTCGAACACGTTGAACATCGGCATGGGCGCGGCTAATACTGCCATCCTTATTACTTCCGGCTTCTTCATGGCGCTCGCAGTATGGGCGTCCGAGGTGCGAAAGAAGAACCTGCTGGTGTGGACACTCGTCCTGACCACGGTGTTCGGATGCGCCTTCCTTGGCGTCAAGTATTTCGAGTACGCGGAAAAGTTCGAGCTGCACCACGTTCCCGGAGCCAGCTTCGATGTTTCGAAGTTCATCAATCCTGAGCTCGATGCGAAGACCGGCAAGCCCGTCGGAAATCCGCTACCGCCCGACGTAGCGCAGCATACGCAGATATTCTTCTTTCTCTACTTCGCCATGACCGGCATGCATGCGCTGCACATGATCATCGGCATCGGGCTGCTGTTCTGGCTGATTGCGCGCGCGCAGAAAGGCGCGTTCACCGCAGGGTACGTCGCGCCGATTGAGAACTTCGCGCTGTACTGGCACTTCGTCGATATTGTGTGGATATTTCTGTTCCCACTGCTGTACCTGATCAACCGGCATCCGCTGGCGCACTAGAGGCAGTTGTTAGTTGCTGGTTGTTAGTTGTTAGTTGAAAAGCCGGAGTCGCAGCGGACTTTAGCCTGTAAGCCGGCAACGGATTTTGGGAGTAGCAGCGGGCTTTAGCCCGCGGTAAGCAATGGTAAAGAAAAGGGGCTTTAGCCCCGGGCCTCGCCAACCAGGAGTCAATCGCATGACCGAACAGGAACACCACTACCACGATCCCTCGAACATCACCAACCCGGAGCACGCGGAGCACCACATCGTCTCGCCGCTTGAGTACTGCTTCGTCTTCGGCACGCTGCTGCTGTGCACCGCGCTTACCGTGTTCGCCGCGGACGTCAACCTGGGCATCCTGAATCCCGTGATTGCGCTGGCTATCGCCTGCTTCAAGGGCGTCATCGTCATCCTGTTCTTCATGCACGTAAAGTATCAGTCGAACCTGATCAAGATGACGGTCGGCGCCGGCTTCTTCACGTTCCTCGTCCTCATCACCATGACGCTGTCGGACTACATCAGCCGGGCCTGGGGCTTGTGGTAGAAGAAGTTGTTAGTTGTTAGCTGCGAGCCGTGGCCGCTGCGTTACGAAGTGTCATTCTGAGCGGAGCGAAGAATCCCCGCATTTTGCCCGGTTGCGCGCAACGTTGGGAATAGATTCAGGCGTGCATCCATTCAGCTTGCGTGAGGTTTGTTCCTTCCATCCATGGAATCGATTTTTCGCATACAATTTTCAAGCCGCCACTGCGGGCTGAGGGATTGCTTTGAAGCTTACCCACGTTGTCGCCATCGCCGCCATGTTCGCCGCTCCCTTCTCGAACGCGCAACTTGAGACCAGCCCGCCCATCCCCGCTTCCGACAGCCACCCTGTCGCCGCGATCCAGGACACCGAAACCGCCGCGCAGCGTGACGCGCGCATGGCCTGGTGGCGAGAGGCGCGCTTCGGCATGTTCATCCACTGGGGCCTCTACTCGATCCCCGCCGGCACGTGGGACGGCAAGGATATCTCCGGCATCGGCGAGTGGATCATGAACAACGCGTCCATCCCCGTCGCCGATTACAAAGCTCTCGCCCCGAAGTTCAATCCCACCGGCTTCTCTGCGCACGACATCGTCGCACTCGCCAAGTCCGCCGGCATGAAGTACATCGTCATCACCTCCAAGCATCATGACGGCTTTGCGATGTTCGATTCCAAAGCGAGCGACTTCAACATCGTCGCCGCAACGCCCTTCAAGCGCGATCCGCTCAAGGAACTCGCCGAGGAGGCGCGCAAGCAGGGCCTGAAGCTCGGCTTCTACTACTCGCAGGATCAGGACTGGACCGCTCCTGGCGGCGCTGCCGCGCCCCGCGGCAATCACGACCCCGTCACCCACCACTGGGACAAGGCTCAGGACGGCGACTTTGCCAACTATCTCCACACCAAGGCCATCCCACAACTCAAAGAGCTGCTCTCCAACTACGGCGAATTCCCCGCCGTCATCTGGTTCGACACGCCCACCAAGGACATGACGCCGCAGCTCGCCGGCGAGATCGTCGCGCTGCTCAACCAGCACCCCAACCTCATCTGGAACAATCGACTCGGTGGCTCCTACAAGGGCGACACCGAAACGCCCGAGCAGTTCATCCCGCCGCAGGGCTATCCCGGCCGCGACTGGGAGTCCTGCATGACGATGAACGACACCTGGGGTTTCAAGTCCTACGACACCAATTTCAAGTCGACCGAGACGCTGTTGCGCAACGTCATCGACATTGCCAGCAAAGGCGGCAACTACCTGCTCAACATCGGTCCCGACTCTCACGGCAGAGTCCCCAAGCCCGAATCCGAACGCCTGCAGGAGATGGGCGCGTGGCTCAAGGTCAACGGCGAGGCGATCTACGGGACGCGGCCGACGCTCTTTGGCGCAGAGGCGGGAGCGCTTAGCGCAACCGAGAAAGACAAGAAGGGCGCGCCGAAGTTCATCTCCGCGTGGGACTGGCGCTCGACCACGAGCCCTGACAAGATCTACATCGAGATCTTCAACTGGCCCAAGGGCACATTCCACCTGGACAAAGTGCCGCGCAAGGTCACCAGTGCCTATCTGCTGGCGGACGCTGCGCACAAGCCACTGAAGCTCACCCAGTCCGGCGACTCGGTTGACGTGCAACTGCCAGCGAAGGCGCTCGACCCCATCGCAACTGTACTTGTGCTTGAAACTTCGAAATAGCAAATTTGAAGCTTAGGCCGACGCGGATTGCTGCTTGTCTCGCTCCAGCGTCTCCACGCGCCGGTTGAGATCGAGAGCATTCATGATGGACGCATACTGAAAATCCATCTTGGCGGTCACTCCGTCAATCTTTGTGCTCAGCGAATCCAGCTTCAGTTGCGTCAGCTCGCCGCGGATCTTCGCTTCTGTTGCAAGCGATTCATCGCGCAATTTCGACTCCCGTTCGAAGCCTTCAATCCTCGCAGCAAGCGACTCGTCGCGCAGTTTCGACTCTCGTGCTAGATTCTCATCGCGCAGCTTCGATTCTTCTTTTCCGCTCTTCACCTCGACCGACAACGACTTCAGCTCCGGTGCCACCAGATCCTGAACAACCTTTCGTACATCTTCAATTACACTCATGGCCTCTCCGGAATTTGAGTATATCAGCCGAATCAGAGTGAACTCCTCCCGATTGCCGACACGACGGGCCGTGTCGCGGTACCACAAAGACCGTGACCGCCGTCACCGCCACGTGCCCGCGCAGAGGCGATCCTAGTTCCATGGCAATCTGTTGACCCACATCCGATTCGGCGGCGTCCGCCGCTTGTAGTGGTCCAGGCTGTCTCCCCAAGATCCACCGCACAGAACCCCGAAAGGAGTTCAAAATGTCCTATCAAATCCCGGAAAATCTAGCCTCCGAAATTGAAGAACTCGACAGCTATATTAATCGCCATCTCAACGGCGAGTTGGACGCCGCGACCCTCAAAGTCCGTCGCGTCCCCTTCGGCTGCTACGAACAGCGCCGCGACGGCAGCTTTATGGTACGCATCCGCACCACCGGAGGCGCGCTTACGCCCGTCCAGTTGCAGGCTATCGCCGTGATCGCGGAGCGCTATGGCAGCAGCTCCATCCACGTCACCACGCGGCAGGAGTTCCAGATCCACGACATCGCGCTCGGGAAC
>DASWCA010000103.1:0-2304 GCA_036390355.1 Acidobacteriaceae bacterium | reverse complement strand
GCACGTCAGTGGACGACATCGTGCCATTGAGCCAAAAGCCGGGCATATGCCTCCGGGAGCGCCTCGATAACATCGGAAGCCACCAGCGGAGCCTCGCCCAAGCGCTCCGCTGCCACATCACCGGCGAGACCATGCAGGTGTACGCCGAGCCCGAGTATACTTTCCCAGTTCTTGGTGCCAAATTCCGCCGTCAAACCGGCGAGCATGCCGGTGAGAACGTCCCCTGCCCCGCCGGTGGCCATTCCCGCGTTACCGGTCGTATTGACGTAGGCTCGGCCATCCGGCGTCGCCAGAATGGTATGAAACCCCTTCAAAATGACGAAGGATTGCCATCGCTCTGCCGTCTCGAGTGCGATTTCCAGACGTCGCGCCTGAACGTCGCGTGCGGTCACATCGAGAAGCCTCGCCATCTCTCCCGGATGCGGCGTTAGCGCCAGCAGCTTCGCTTTTCTGGTCCGCAGTTCGTCCGTATGCCCCGCAAAGGCATTCAGTCCATCGGCGTCAAGGATGACCGGAAGAGATAATTTCTGCAGCACTGCGCGAATGAACTTCTGTGTTTCTTTGTTGGTGGAAAGCCCGGGACCCATGGCAATCACGGATTTGTCCTGGGCGACTGGCCCGAAATGATCGGAATCGAGATTGCGGACGCTGGCGGTGCCATCTTTTGTCGCCAGCAGAGGCGCGGTCATCATTTCGGGCATGCCAGCCGCGACAACCGGGAGCACATCGGCCGGTGTAGCCACCGTGACCAGCCCTGCGCCCACACGCAGCGCCGCGCGCCCGCCGAGTACGGCAGCTCCCGATTTACCCACCGAGCCTGCCACAATCAGAGCATGACCAAAACTGCCCTTGTTCGCATCAGGCTTGCGCACCATCGGCAGGTTGCGGAATTCGCCCGGTTCGAGCCAGTGGAGGTTCAGGGTTGGGTCATCGTCCAGCAGTTCGCGCGGCGTGCCGATCTCGCGCACGATCAGCTTGCCGACGCAATCGGCACGAGGCGAGAGCAGTTGACCAATCTTCGGCGCTGTAAAGGTTACCGTCGCATTAGCGCGAATCACCGGCCCTCCGAAATCCTCGTTTCCCGAAGGCAACCCCGAGGGCATATCCACGGAGCAGACAAAACGGGCGCACGCGCCGCGGATTTTTCTCTTATCCCGCCAAGCGTTTACATCCTCGATGACCGAAGCTAACAGGCCTTCCACGGGTCCTTTAACTCCCGTGCCCACCAACGCATCCACGATGAGATCCGCTTCGCCGAGTGCCTCGCGCGCCGGGGACCACTCGGCCGCCGAGGCCACAACATGCAGTTCTCCGCCTCCCTCCTGCCAACGCTGCAAGTTTGCTGCGGCATCGCCGCGCACCGTGGATGCTTCAGCGAAGAGCAAGACCCGCGGAGGAGCGCTCCGTTCGCGCAAACGGCGCGCCACGACCAGGCCATCACCTCCATTGTTGCCCTTGCCGCAGAGGACAAGAATGTTATGGGTGGAAAGATCCGGAAACGCGTGGGACAAATAATCCGCGACAGCCGCGCCAGCATTCTCCATGAGCTGCAGGCTGGGTATGCCGTAGCGATCGGTGGTCAGCCGGTCGGCCTCGCGCATCTGTTCTGCGGTCAAAACTTTCATGGGATGTTGATCATGGCACGATCCGTGGTTATCGCAAAAGGATCAGAGGCCGGACAGCGGAGAACACCCCTGGCGGATGGCGGCCCGGAAACCGCAGCGTCAGATTCTTCACCGGAGCAGAGGGAACGGACATCAATCCATTGATCAGCCCCGGGCCATTGATCAGCCCCTGGTTCGCAGATCGGCACTCGCGGAGGCCGGCTCGGCGACAGGCGGCTTGAATTTTTGTGAGGCTGCGAGGCGGCTATGTTTGCGCCCGTAGGTGAAATAGATCGTCAGGCCCACAACCAGCCAAACTGCGAGCCGCAACCAATTCTCGGCGGGCAGCGAGAACATCAGGATCAAGCAGCACAATATCCCCAGCACAGGCGTGATGGGACTGAACGGCACCCTGAAGGGGCGATGCACCTCGGGATGGGTTCGCCGCATAATCAAAACCGCAGCGCATACAATCACGAACGCAAGCAGGGTGCCGATGTTCACAAGTTCGGCCAGGATTCGCAAAGGCAGGAAGGCAGCCATGCTTGCAACGCAAGCTCCAGTCAAAATGGTCGACTTCCAAGGCGTGCGGAAGCGCTCGTGGACGGCAGCGAAGAATCCGGGCGGAAGCAGCCCGTCCCGCGCCATGGCCAGGAAGATTCTCGGCTGGCTCAGCATCATCACCAGAAGTACTGACGTG
>DASWCA010000102.1:0-16814 GCA_036390355.1 Acidobacteriaceae bacterium | reverse complement strand
GGCGACCGGAATGGTGACGTGGTAGAAGGTCACGCGGCGGGGGGTGAGGTTGGCGGTCACATTTGCGCCGGGGCCGATGGATATCGATGTGGCGGAGTCGAGGTTCGCTGCCTCGGGATAGAAGGAT
Organism: Acidobacteriaceae bacterium; assembly: GCA_036390355.1. Taxonomy (GTDB): domain Bacteria; phylum Acidobacteriota; class Terriglobia; order Terriglobales; family Acidobacteriaceae; genus Edaphobacter. The sequence continues at coordinate 16,687 of DASWCA010000102.1, read as the reverse complement.
GGAAGCAGGCCGGGAATGGAGTCCGGTTGCGGGGAGCGATCGAGGCTACTGAAGCTGTTGGGCGGCGTCCGGTTGATGATCTGGGATGCGGTCATCAGCTTGTATTCGCCGGGTTGCAGATTGCCGAAGCGGAACTCGCCGCGACTGTTGATCGGGGAGGAGCCGACCTGCATCCACGTCGCGGCGCCATCCTGAACCTGACGGCGGCGGAGTTGAACGTACATGCCCGGAGGCAGGTCGCCGGACTCGGGATAGACGTGCCCGGTGAGTACTCCGGCGGGGACGATCTTGATCTGGAGAGCGGGAGTGTCCGGGGTCCGCGCGGGCAGGCGCAGGACGGCCTGTTTATCCACGTAGCCCGGCTTATGAAGGCTGAGCTGAAGCGGCATGGCTACGAAGCCTCGCGCGAAGGCGGGCTGCAGGGATTGAAGGCCGGAGTTTGCCGCAGGTGGTACGGGACGATGGAAGTCGAACGCGAAGCGGCCCTCGAAGTCCGTCATCACGGCCAGGCGGCGGTCGAACGAGGTGACCAGGACGCGGGGAACGGGCTTGCCGTCGGTGGAGCTGACAACGACGGCCTGATAGTGCTCAGTGGTGACTTCCTGAGGAGGCTGATTGGGCTGATTGTTGCGGTTCTGGGCAACAAGCGCGCCCGCGGCGAGCGAAAGTGCCGAAAGTGCGCTGAGAAGGGCGAAGTGGAGGGATCGTGCGTCTCGCATCCGTTTAACCCGCCTGCCGGTGGGCGATGAGTGGAACTATAGCATTGCGCGGTGACAGGTGTGGCGCGTCCGGCGGTTACAGGGCAAAGCGAATCACAGAGAACACAGAAAAAGTTGTCAGTTGTCAGTTGCAGTTGTCAGTTGAAAACTGTCAGCCTAACAACCAACAACCAACAACCAACAACTCTCTCTTCCTCTGTGATTCGTAGTTAGAAGCGGATGAAGGCCTCGAACTGATAGATGCGCGGCTGGTTGGCCTGGGACGTGATCTGGCCAAAGGTCGCGTTGGTCCAGTCGGTGGTGGGGCTGTTGTAGACGGGGTGGTTGAATGCGTTGATGGCGTCTGCGCGGAACTGCAACGATGCGGACTCGTACAGGCGCGACAGAGAGAAATTGCGCTGGACCGCGAGGTCTGCCTGGTTGAGGAAGTCGGCGCGCAGGCGGGAGAAGCGGATCGGCACGTTGCGGACCTGGTATTGGTTCGGCGTGACCCCGGCGACGACGCCAGTGGAGCCTGAGGCTACGGCGGTAGTGGTGGACCAGTAGGACTTGTTAAACCAGTTGCCGGTCGTGGCGAGATCGGCGCTGGAGGTCTTGAAGCCACCGCGTCCCCAGGCGGAGTTGGAGGGATCGCCCGGCCCGAGGTAGAGCGGGCTGGTGCCGCTGGGGCTGAAGGAGAGAGGTTGGCCGCTTTGAACCTGGTAGACGCCCTGCACCTGCCATCCGCCGATGATCTGGGAGACGATGCCGCGGTCCGAGAGGAACCTGCGTCCGGCGCCGAAGGGGAACTGATAGATGCCTGAGGTGGCGAAGCGGAAGGTGCGGTCGTTCGACGAGATGCCGTACCAGGGCTGGGCGTCGGACGTGTTGAGGTATTGGGTGGCGTCCATGGACTTCGACCAGGTGAACGCGGTGGTGAGCGACGCACCGTTGGTGAAGCGCCGGAGGAGTTGCGCCTGGAGCGCGTGATACATGGACGAGCCGGAGGTAATGTAGGCGGTCACGCCGGTGAACTCCGGGTAAGGCCGGAGAAGCTGTGCGATGCTGATGGTCTTGGCGGCGTTGGGAATCAGGTTGACGAAAGGATTGTTGACGGTGGTGCTCATCGTGTTGCTGATGCTGGTGTCATATCCGTTCGTGACTTTGGACAGGTACTGCTGCGGAATTGCGTCGAAGTCCCTGTTGATTGGGAGGTGTACGCCGTGGTTGCCGACATAGTCCGCCGCGGCGAGCCATGCGCCGAACTGACGCTGTACGCCCGTGCTCCAGCGAATGTTATAGGGTGTCTTGGGGTTGCTGGGCTGGAAGGTGACGGACTGTCCGAGGAACGTGGAGAGGCCGAGCGAACTGCCTGTGGGCTGGGTGATGCCGGCAGGGAATGGATTGGCCAGGGTGCTGGTGAAGGTCAGGCCGGTGTCCGGGCTGGAGTTGAGGCTGGTGGCCTGGGTGAAGCCCTGCTGGGGAAGGAGGAAGGTGCTGGTGGAGCCGCTGTTTCCGCCGGAGAGATAGAAAGTCGATAGCGAATCATCGAAGAAGCCGAATCCACCGCGCCACACGGTGTTGTGGGCGATCTGGTAGGACATGCCGATGCGGGGAAGGAAGGTGATGATCTGCGGCTTGTAGTCCTGATGCCCGAAGCTGGCGGCGGGATCGCCGAGGAAGCGAAGGCCTCCGTTGACGTTGAAGGCAGCGGTTGAAGGCATCAGCGGATTGGCTGCCGAAGAGGCGGTATAGACGGTTGCGTATGCAGTCTTGGCCGCGGCGGAGATGGGATTGGTGGCGTTGAAATCAAAGAAGGTGTTCGCCTTCTGGTTGCGCTCTGCATTGGGGCCTTCGTACTCGAGCCGCAGGCCGAGGTTGAAGGTGAGCTTCGGGGTTGCTTTCCAGTCGTCCTGCAGCCACTCGGAGAGGTAGTCGGAGCGCACGGCCAGGTCGCTGTTGATGGTGATGGCCGATGAGGTGGGGATGCCGTATTCGAACTGTGCGAGGCCGAATCCGAGGGATGGCGCTGTGAGGGTGCTGTTGCCGGTGGCGTAGGTGCCGGTGTGCTGGTAGCGGCCATTGGACTGGGTGGTGATGCCCGCGTTGGTGTTGTACATGCGGAACTCGACGCCGCCGCGCAGGAAGTGGTTTCCGAACAGGTGCGAGAGCTGGATGGAACCCAGGGTCACGTCGTCGTGCGAGAGCACGCCATTGTCGGAGTTGAGCGACTGATCGCCGGTGATGTCGAGACGCGGGAACGACTGCGCGTTTTCGCCCAGGCCGTTGACGAGGTAGGCGGGCATTCCGATGGAGGTCGCGTTCAGCTTGTCCTGCGAGCTGACGACGTTCTGGTTGACGAAGCGCGTCCAGGTGAGGTGCGCGTCCAGGAGGGTCGCCGGAGTGATGCTGAAGGTATAGCCGAGAGCGATGCCCTTGTTCTGATAGGTGAGGGTGGTGCCCGAAGCGACGCCGTTCGAGGTCGTCAGGTAGCTGTTCTTGCCCGGCTGCAGGCGATGGCTGGCGACATAATGGCCAAAGAGAGTCTGCCTGCTGGTGAGGGTTGCGTCGATGCGGGCAACGTAGGCGTAGTAGTAGTCAGGCTCGGCCGCGGAGTAGGAGAAGTTGCCGCCGCCTGCGCTGTTGGCGGGGGAGTTTGGTTTGGGATAGTAGGCAAGCGCCGCCGCCGCGATGGGATTGATGCTGGGGATGATGTTCCCCGGAATTGCGGTGCGAACGGTACATCCCTTTCCAGAGCAGGTTCCAGCCTTGCCGGAGGTGGGCGCGTAGAGCTGATAGAGATTGGTGGTTCCGGCGGGATGGGCCGTGTCGAGGGCGTAGAGCTCGGAGAAGTCGCCATTGCGCTCGGCGAGCGACGGGACGGTGAGCGTCTGCACGTTCGGGGTGGCGGCGCGGCTGTGCTCATATCCGCCGAGGAAGAAGATGCGGTCGCGCCAGATTGGGCCGCCCACATCGCCGCCCTCGCGGAGCCAGACGGCTTTGGCGGGGGCGCTTGCGCCAAGGTGCCAGTAGCTGGTGTTCAGGGTCGGGTTCTGATACGAGGAGAAAACGCCGCCATGGAACTGGTTGGTGCCGCTCTTGAGGGAGACGTTGACGAAGCCGCCGGAGGAGTGGCCCTCGGTGGCGTCGTAGCTGGCGGTCTCGACCTTGTACTGATTGATGAACTCGGTGGACGGTGTGTAGGCGGAGAGGCGGACGCGGTTGTCGGGCGCGCCGTCGAGGCGGTATTCGATCGCGTTGAGCAGCGAGCCGTTGACGGAGACATTGGCAGTGCCGGAATCGTAGGCGTGGATGTTCGGATTCACGCCGGAGGGCAGAATGCCGGGCGAGAGGACTTCGAGGGTAAACGGATTGCCGTAGACGAGGGGCAGATCCTGGATGGACTTCTGCTCGACGATGAGGCCCATGGAACCGGACTCAGTCTGGAGTTGTTGGACCCCAGTAGTGACTTCGACGGTCTCATTGGTCGTGCCTACGTTGAGCTCGAAGTTCTGCTGGTTAACCTGATTGACGTCGACGACAATGTGGGTCCGCTCGGCAGTCTTGAAGCCCTGGCTGATGACGGTGAGCGCATAAGAGCCGGGATTCAGGAGCTGAAAGACGTAGTCTCCGGAGCCGTTCGAGTTGGCGGTCTGGGTGACGCCGGTGGACTCGTTGCGCAGCGCGACGACTGCATTGGGAAGGACTGCGCCGGTGTTGTCGGTTACTTTGCCGGAGATGCCGCCGCGATCGCCCTGAGCTTGAGCGGATGGGAGGAAGAAGCAGGCGACGGAGAGGAGGAAGATGACACGGATTAGCGATTTCACGAGGGACCCCAAACTTGATTCGGATTGAAATGGTATGCGTACGGACACGGCCGATTGGTCAGACCAATGACGACCAACAAGTATTATTGGTTGGCATTATCGCTGTCAAGGGAATTCCGTGGCGCGGATTCAATGGCGAAGGACGGTTGAACGCGAGGGCAAGCCGGAGGTTGCAGGGAGATCGCCGGTGGGAGCTTTACGGAACAACGGCTCTAAGGGGTCTGGCCAGGGTTAGTGAGGTTTGGAGTGGCGGGTCTGGGGGTGGTCCTGATTGCGTTCGTAGATGATGCGGAGGCCGGTGAGGGTGAGCATCTCGTCGACCTGGGAGATGTATTTTGAGCCTCCGGCGATGAGGCGGGCGAGGCCTCCGGTGGCGATGGTGCGGGTGTCGGGGCCGAGCTCGGCGATCATGCGGGCGAGGATGCCGTCGACCAGTCCGATGTAGCCGTAGTAGAGGCCGATTTGCAGGTTGTCGACGGTGCCGGTGCCGACGACCTTGGCAGGCTTGCGGATATCGATGCGGGGAAGGCGGGCGGCGCGGGCGAAGAGGGCTTCGGCGGAGATGCCGAGACCGGGAGCGATGGCTCCGCCGAGGAACTCGCCTTTGGGGGAGATGCAGTCGAAGGTGGTGGCGGTGCCGAAGTCGACGACGATGATGGGCGGGTGAGGAGCTGAAGACTTGAAGAGGTCGATAGCGGCGACGCAGTTGACGATGCGGTCGGCTCCGACCTCGGAGGGGTTGTCGGTGAGGATCGGCAGGCCGGTGCGCGTACCAGGTTCGACGAAGATGGGTTTGACCTTGAAGTAGAGTTCGATGGCGCGGCGCAGGGTGGTGTCGAGCGGAGGGACGACGGAGGAGATGACGACTCCGGTGACCTTGGTGGTGTCGAACGAGCGCAGGGAGAAGAGGTCGCGGATGATGATGCCGACTTCGTCGACGGTGAGCGAGCGGTGAGTGGTGACGCGCCAGTCGGCGAGCAGGACAGCGGGCTCGCTGGGCGTGGCGAGGCGGTAGAGGCCGAGAACCGTGTTGGTGTTGCCGACGTCGATGGCTAGGAGCATGGCTAGGTTCGAGGTACTAGGTTCGAGGTTCGAGGTGGAAGACAACTACGGAGATTCTGACTCTTCGAGTCAGAATGACGACGGGTCAGGGTTCGCGGAGGCCTCCGGAGAGGACGGTGTGTTGCTGGCCGTCGTCGCCGAGGACGCGCAGGAAACCTTGTTCATCGAGGCCGGTGGTGGTGCCAGTATAGCTGGGGGCGCCGTCGCGGGCTTCGACGCGGACGCGTTTTCCATTGAGCCAAGTGGAGTAGCGGGAGGGGTTCGAGGTTCGCGGTTCGAGGTTCGCGGTAAGACGGCGGAGTTCGGCGTCGAGGGCGAGGAGGATGGCGGTGGCGAGCGGTTCGCGGCGGAGGATGGGCGCGTTGCGGAGGGCGGGACCTGAAAGCTCTCGGCGGAGGGATGTGGCGATGGCTTCGATCTCGGGCGGGAAGGTGAGGTGGTTGAGGTTGATGCCGATGCCGATGATGGCGTAGCGGAGGGTAGCCGGTTCGGTGGCGGAGGCGGGGTTCGATGCCGTGTCGATGAGGATGCCTCCGCATTTCCGGCCGTTGAGAAGGAGGTCGTTGGGCCAGCGGATGTCGATCTGGCCGGGGATGCTGAAACCGGTGGTGGAGGCGATGGCCGCCTGCACGGCGATGGCGACGGTCATAGAGAGGCGCTGCGCGGACTGCATGGGGATGGGCGGCGCGGTGAGGGCGGTCATATATAGACCGTCGCCTGCGGCGGAGTGCCAGGTGTGGGCTCCCCGGCCACGGCCTGCGGTCTGCTCGCCGGCGATCCAGACTCCGTGGCGCGCGCCTGCTTTTGCGGCTTCGTAGGCGAGGTCGTTGGTGGAGGGGACGGTGGAAAAATACTTTATAGAGCCGGCGAATTCGGTTGCGGCGACGGCGGAGTTCACCTCGGCGAGGTCGAAGACGTGAAGCTGATCCGGCATGGCCACCCACTCCCGTACTTAAGTCCTAAAGTACATCTTCTAAAAGACTTAGGTTCGACAAAAAGTATATACCATTCTGCAAAGTACATGTTTCAAAATGACTTAGGTGCAAAGTACCTTAAACAGAGGACTTAGCAAGATGTAGAGCTCTTTTCGCGTGGGAATTCAGGGCCAGGTATTGTGCCGCGCTCCTGCTCTCCTTCTTCTTTAATTATAGGTTGCGTGTCAAGCTTCTCCATAGGTTTTGCAGGGCAATCATGAGCTGTGAGCTGTGAGCTGAAAGCTGTAAGCTAACAGCTCAAAGCAACTTGACTTTCTGCGCATAGAGAATTGTGGGTGGGCGAAGCCTGAGCGCAGTTGTATTGAGCTACTCCGTTTGCTAGTTTGGCGAGATGCCGCCGCCTGTGCCGGAACAACTCAGCAGGACCATTGAGACTCTCTACCGGTCGGAATCGGGCCGGGTTCTGGCGACGCTCGTGCGCCTCATGGGAGACCTAGACCTGGCCGAAGAGTCGATGCACGAGGCGTTCGCTACCGCTCTGGAGTCCTGGCCGCAGGCGGGCATTCCCGACAATCCACGTCCCTGGCTGATTTCAACGGCACGGTTCAAGGCCGTCGACACTTTGCGCCGGCGGGCGCGCTTCGACGGAGCACAGAGGGATCTTGCGCTCCACATGGAGGCGCGCATCAGCGAAGCGCCTGAGGAGAATGAAGAGATCGAGGACGATCGCCTCCGCCTGATTTTCACCTGCTGCCATCCCGCTCTGCCTCCGGAAGGACAGGTTGCGCTCACTCTTCGCGAGATCTGCGGCCTGACCACGGAGGAGATTGCACGGGCATTTCTGGTTACGCCGGCAACGCTCGCGCAGCGCATCGTGCGCGCCAAGGCAAAGATTCGAGAGACACCGATTCCATACGAGGTGCCGACGCCGCAGGAGTTGCCGGAGCGGCTGGACGCGGTGCTCCAGGTCATCTATCTCGTCTTTAACGAGGGTTACTCGGCTGCGGCGGGAGCGGAGGTTACGCGGGCCGAGCTAAGCGGGGAGGCGATTCGATTGGGCCGGTTGCTGACCGATCTCCAGCCAGAACCGGAGGTAATGGGGCTGCTTGCCCTGATGTTGCTCCAGGAATCCCGTCGCGCCGCGAGAACCTCTCCGGCCGGAGAGCTGATTTTGCTGGACAATCAAGACCGCGCGCTCTGGAACCGGGAGCAGATCGCGGAGGGGGTGGCATTGGTGGAGAAAGCCCTGAACTCCCGCCGCTTCGGTGCTTACACGCTGCAGGCTGCGATTGCGGCCGTTCATGCGGAGGCGGAATCGCCCGCTGCAACCGACTGGCGGCAGATTGTTGCGCTTTACAACCAATTGGTACGAATTCAGCCTTCGCCAGTGGTACAGCTGAATCGAGCCGTGGCTATTGCCATGCGGGATGGTCCAGAGGCCGGTCTGAAGCATATCGACGCGGTCTTGGAAGATGGCGAATTGGCAGATTACTACCTGGCGCATTCGGCTCGTGCAGATTTGTACCGCAGGCTGGGCAGGACCGCCGAGGCCCGGGCTGCTTATGAAAAGGCGCTGGCGCTGACCCAACAGGAGCCGGAGCGGCATTTCCTGGAGGAGCGGATTCGGCAGCTGCAATAAGGAAAATTAGCAAACTCAAATAAAAAATCAGCGTGGCTGTCGATTTTCGATCTCCCCAACGACTATAGGACAAAGAACGATGATCTACGGTTCCTGAGTGAAGGAAACGAGTCATCGGAAACAAGCCCACAGAGACCAAGGAGAAAAAGTCATGCCACAATATCTGGTTGCCAACTACATCCCCGACAACTTCGACCCGTCGTTCGTGACCGAAAAGATGATGGAAGAGATCCATGCTCTCAACCGCGAAATGATTGCTGCCGGCGTAAGGAAGTTCGCCTGCGGCATTGCCCCGGCCGGCAGCGCCAAGACGCTGCGGGCCCAGCCCGGCGGCAAGGTGCTCGTCACCGACGGGCCTTACACCGAGACCAAGGAGCACATGGGCGGATTTTGGATACTGGAATGCGCCGATCTGGACGAGGCGCTGGCATGGGCGAAGAAGGGTGCCATCGCCTGCGATGTGGCCGGCGAGGTGCGCGAGCTTCTTTTCTTCCCGGCTCCGGAGAAAGCAACGGAATAGTCTCACCCGCCGCGACTTCGGAAGATGCACCGTCTTGACCATGGGATGAAGCACCCCACGGACGAAGACCCGTCCGCGGGGACCCCGTAACGAGCCAGCGCAAAGCTACGCCGCTGGCTCCCACCCGGAAGGAAGGGAGAAGAACAGTGAAATACCTCTGTTTGGGCTACTACGACAAAGGCAAATTCGATGGCATGACTGAGAGCGAGCGAAACGCCATGTTCGACACATGCTTTGAATACGACGATCATCTTCGCGCCAACGGACACTGGGCCGGTGGAGAAGCGCTTCAGGGGCCGGAGACCGCCCTGACTCTGTCCTGGAAGAACGGCAAGGTGGCAACGACCGACGGTCCCTATGCCGAAACCAAAGAACAACTCGGCGGCATTCTCGTCCTTGAGGCGAGGGACATGAATCATGCTGTACAGCTCATGGCGCAGCATCCGGCGCATACGTTTGGCAACATTTTCGAGATTCGGCCAGTGGCGGACATGAACGAAATCATGAAGGCAAGCGAGCAGCGACGGAGACAGGTCGCCGCACCCTGAAGACGGTCCGGTGTGGTGTCTCAGAGATTCTGGACATTATTGAAAGTCCCGAATGGGATGAGAGCAAATACGGAGATTCTGGAGCTTCGCTCCAGAATGACGACGCGTTAATTTGTCGATGCAATTAACTTTGAACCTTGACAGGTATTAGAGTACGTGCGTACTCTCAAAATCATGCGGTACTCACAGGAACACAAAGCGCAGAGCCGCGAGAACATTCTTTCCGTGGCCGCTCGCTCATTCCGCGAGCACGGCGGTGACAGCAGCGGCATCGGGACGGTGATGAAGAAGGTAGGCCTGACGAAAGGGGGCTTCTACCGGCATTTCAAGAGCAAGGACGACTTGTTCGTCGAAGCGGTGGCACGGGCATTCGACGAGATGGGAAGCGGCATGCTGGAAGTTGTACGGTCCGCGCCCAAGGGTCAGGCTCTGCGAGCCATCATCGGACACTATCTGAGCCCGCGCCATGCGAATTCGCCAGGAATGGGTTGTGTGTTCTCCGCCCTCGGGCCAGAGCTCGCACGAAAGCCCTTGTCCGTGCGAAAGCGGATTGAGGCGTCGCGAGAAGCGTATCGCGAGCGGGTACTGCCGTTTGTTCCTGGTCAGACGCGTGAAGAAAAAGTGGCGAAGTTTCAGTTGTTGTTCCCCAGTATGGCTGGGGTGCTGATTGCGGCCCGGATGACCTTGTCCCCTCAAAGGCGGGAGCAGATGTTGATGGAGGCGAGGAACTTTTTTATGAAGTGCTTCGCTGAGGAGTAATTTTTTTGTCCATATAGGAGTACGAGCGTACTCTTTTCGAACCAGAACGATACCCAACAGAATCGAGAGGATAACCCGATGAAATTCACGATCGCTTTTCTCATGGCAATGCTACCGGTAGCGGCCGTAGCGCAATCACAGCCCGGGCAAGCCTCAGGCCTGCCCAGCGTGGCTATACCGAAGACCACCGAAGTGCTGGTCATTCAAACTCCAAAGCAGGGCGTGACCTTTCAACAAGTCATGGCCGTTATCCCGGCAGAGATTCGGGCAACTGTGAAGCTTTACCTCGACGGGAAAATCCGCGAGTGGTATTCGCGCGGCGATGGCAAAGGCGTCGTCTTCCTGGTCGACGCGAAGACCGAGGACGAGGCACGAGCCGTTATGGAAACGCTGCCGCTCGCGAAGGAACAGTTGATGGATACCGAGTACATTCCCGTTGGACCCTTGATGCCGCTGAGGGCATTGATTGGCCCGGGAGCGCAGTGAGTCTCGTCCCGCCTGGAAGGAGATGGCTGGAATTCTAAAAAGGAGAGATTTATCGTGCCACAACTCTGGTTTTTCATGAGCATCGGATTCAGCCTCATCGCGTGGGGGATCGTCGCCGCTCGATATATCTGGCCGGCACTCCGCTTCCGGCAACGGGCCGAAGCGTTGCGGCCTCTGCTTATCCTGCACAGCTTCCGCTTCGTCGGATTAGCATTCCTGGTCCCGGGGGTCGTGTCGGCTGACCTGCCGTCTACCTTCGCGCACTCCGCGGCCTATGGGGACATTATTGCGGCGGTACTCGCCTTGCTTGCGCTGATGTCGCTGCCCAGCGCGGCCGGCGTTGTCATCACATGGATATTCAGCCTCTGGGGTTCAGCCGATATCCTCAATGCTTTCTATCAGGCCAATCACGCGGGGCTGATGGCGGGGCAGTTGGGAGCCGCATACTTCCTTCCGACTTTTGTCGTGCCCCTGCTGCTGATCACGCACGGCCTCGCTTTCCGGATTCTTCTGCAACATCAAAGTGCATCCGCAGGACAGGAAGCCGGCACTTAGTGTAGTGCGTCACGCAGATGGACAGTGATCCGAGCAGCCCTCAAAAAGCGAATCACAGAGATCACAGAGCAGAAGAGAGAACACAGAGGTCGATGTTCTTTGGGAACTTCTCTGTGGTCTCTCTGTTTGTGTCGGGCTGAGTGGACAGCCTCAGTTATTAACTTGAGAGCCATGTTATGCAATACCATTCATACCAACATGAGCGTTCTAAAAACACTTCTCCTTACGTCCTTGATGCCGGCCTTCGCCTTTGCTCAGCAAGACGAGCAGACGATCACGGGATGGAAACTCCAGGATGCCGCCAAAGTCCCTGCTGTGCCATCCGCGGTGTCGCTGCCGGACTTTAAACCGGAAGGCTGGTACACCGCGACTGTTCCTGGAACCGTGCTGACCACGCTGGTCGACAACAAGGTCTATCCGGAACCGCTCTATGGGGAAAACATGCGTGCCATTCCGGAGAGCCTGAACAAGACCAGCTACTGGTATCGCGCCAGCTTTACCGTTCCCGCCGCCTATAAGGGCCGGCATACATGGCTGCACTTTGGCGGCATAAACTACTCGGCTGGAATCTGGATCAACGGGCACGAGGTCGGCAACATGCGTGGAGCTTTCATCCGAGGCGACTTCGACATCACCTCCTATGTCAAGCCACGCAGCCATGCGATCCTAGCCGTGCTTGTGGCGCCACAACCTCATCCCGGCGTGCCCCACGAACATACTGTCGCCCTGGGCGTCGGAAAGAACGGTGGTGAGACCGCCCTCGACGGCCCTACCTTCCTCTCCACGATTGGGTGGGACTGGCTTCCGGCGGTACGCGATCGCGATACTGGTATCTGGCTTCCGGTCACAATTTCTGCCACGGGTCCCGTGCGTGTGAGAGATCCCTTCATCACCAGCAAGCTCGCCACCTCGAACGATTCAGCCGATCTCACCGTCGCTGCGACTCTTGAAAACAGCTCAGCCAAGGCCGTAAACGGCAGGCTTGCAGGAACTATTACCGGACAGGGTGACACCGTTACTTTCAGCAAGGCAGTCACTATCGCGGCAAACAGCCATGAACCCATCCTGCTGGACAAGCAGACTGTCGATGCCCTGCACCTCCGGAACCCAAAGTTATGGTGGCCCAATGGTTACGGTCCCCAGAACCTCTACACGCTGACTCTCGAGTTCCAGGAGGGAAAGCAGACCTCCGCGTCGGAATCCGTCAGCTTCGGTGTTCGCAGAATCGAGTACCAGGTCTCCGACTCCGAAAACCTCACTCTATCGGTTAACGGCGTGCGGATCATGGCGCGAGGCGGCAACTGGGGTCTCGACGAAGCCATGAAGCGCATTCCGCGCGAGCGGCTTGACGCTCAATTCCACATGCATGCGCTCGCCAATCTGAACATCATCCGCAATTGGGTTGGCCAAAGCACCAGTCCGGATTTCTATGACCTTGCCGACAAATATGGCATTCTCCTCTGGGACGAGTTCTTTCAGCCCAACCCCAGCGATGGTCCCGACGTCGCTGACGTCGACACCTATCTTGCCAATGTCACCGACAAAGTCCTGCGCTACCGCAATCACCCTTCTATCGCAGTGTGGTGCGCGCGCAACGAGGGCTATCCGCCCAAAACGCTCGACGACACACTCAAAGCGATGATGGCGAAGTTGGATCCCACGCGACTCTATCAATCGAACTCCGCCGACGGCCGCGGCGTCTCTTCCCATGGTCCTTATTATTGGCGCTCGCCGCGCTTCTTCTATGCCTTCAACGAGAGCTTCAAGACCGAAACAGGATCGGTCTCCATTCCAACGATCGAGTCGATTCAGGGGATGATGCCACAAAAGGATTGGGAAACCATCAACGACGACTGGGCCCAGCACGACATGGCGAGAGGCGCTCAACGCGGCGACGAATATCCTTTTACTCTCGCCAAGCGGTACGGCAGTATCCGCAACCTTGCCGACTTTGTTCGCAAAGGCCAGCTCGCCAACTACGAGGCCTTTCGCGCCATGTACGAGGGACGCAACGCGGAGATGTTCAAGACCACTACCGGCGTGATTACCTGGATGAGCCATCCCGCGCAGCCGAGCTTTGTCTGGCAGCTCTACCACTACGACCTGGAACCGAACGCCTCACTCTACGCTGCGAAAAAGGCATCTGAAACCGTTCACGTGCAACTCAACGAATCGAGTGGGGCCATTCAGGTCGTCAACAATACACCGGATGCGCTTACCGGCCTGACCGTTCACGCCACCATTTACAGTTTCGATAGCAAGATCAGCTCGGAAAAGCACTACGCGGTAGCACAGGTTCCGGGAAGCACCACAGTGAAGGCAGCGCAGATTGAGGTAAGCGCTCGAATCTCTCCGCTCTACTTCATTAAGCTTGATCTCCTCAGCAGCGACGATCGGCTTATCTCTTCGAATTTTTACTGGCAGGGAGTCGCGCAGGACGACTTCGCCGGACTCACGAAGTTGCCGACGGCGACGTTGGAGGCGACGGCCGTCTCGCGTGCAGAAGGCGGTGACACGATACTCACCGTAACTCTGCAAAATCCTACCGATACGATCGCTCTGATGACGCACCTGCAGCTTCATCGGAAGCAATCCGGCAAGCGTGTTCTGCCCGCCTTCTATTCGGATAACTACATCACCCTTGTTCCAAGGGAGTCGCGCACGATCACGATTCAGGCAGCGGCGAAGGACCTGGAAAACGATGCGCCGCTGATCATGATCGACGGCTTCAATGTCGATGTAAAACCCGTCGAAGGCGCGGTCACCATTGCGCCAAATCTCAACGCCCAGACCTCGCATTGGCCGGCATCAAACATTGTTCCGGAGAACGTGGATTAATGCGGCGAACGTCTAATAAGAGGATTTGCGATAGCTTCCCGAATATTGGGGCGGTGGCATATTGAGATGAGCCAGTGAGGTCAGGAATGCCTTGGCTGCTAGGGTCTATATATCGGGCCTTCAGCCCTAAGCCACGTTCCCCTGCACCAACCTAGGCCTTCGGCCTAGGCTGGTATATAGCGCGCTTTCAGCGCTTTTCTGAAGCCGCCTGAGCTAATTCGACAATCACCTACCGGGATTCTGACCCTTCGACTACGCTCAGGGTCAGAATAACGACGCTGAGGAGTAAACTGACCCACTACCGAATATTGCGTCCCGTTGCGTGTGCATCTGAACGATCGCTATACTGGCCGCCATGCGTAGGCTTGCTCTCTGTGTTGTCGTCGTATGCGTGTTCTCTGCTGTTGCGTCTGCGGGAGAGCGTGACGCGGTCTCCTATGTCAATCCGCTGATTGGGACTCAGAAGAGCGCGACCGGGTATGGCGGCACGATGCCATTCGTGTCACCGCCGTTTGGCATGACTGACTGGACACCCCAGACAAGACAGAACAAGATCAGCGTAACGTCTTACAACTACGACGATCAGGCCATCTCCGGCTTTATCGGCACACACCAGCCTGCGATCTGGATGGGAGACTTCGGCTATGTGACGATCATGCCGCAAACAGGCGCATTGCGCACGACACCCGACAGCCGCAAACTGCCATACAAGCACAGCACCGAGACGGCTCGACCGGATTATTACGCAGTTTCCCTGAACGCCGATGAGGGCAACGAACTTCCCGTGGAGATGACGGCGACCGAGCGGTGTGCAATGTTCAGGTTTCGCTTTCCAAAGAGCGGGGTTGCGCGCGTGCTGGTGGAGACATCACGACCCGGTGTGCCGGGCTACGCCGCGATCGATGCGCAATCCCATGAGATCACTGGATACAACCCGCATCGCATGGATGCCCACCTGGGGCCGAACAAACTACCGAACTTCAAGGGCTATTTCGTTATCCAGTTTCGGCAGGTCCCACAGGATGCCAAGACGTATGGCATGGATGATGAACGGGCGGAGTCCAGCCGTGGGGCGTATGCAGAGTTCAGACCGGGCGAAACGGTTGAGGTTCGTGTCGGCACATCCTTCCTGAGCATCGACCAGGCGCGCGACAACCTGAAAGGCGAGATGCCGAAGTGGGACTTTGAGGGAGTGAGGCAGCGGCTGCGCGCTGCGTGGAACGAGAAGCTGGGCCGGATGCAAGTGGAGGGCGCAACGGAGAGTGAGAAGACGCGGCTGTATACGGCGCTTTATCACGCGCTGTTGTATCCCCGGATTTTCTCTGAAGGCGGCCACTACTACAGCGCCTTCGACGATCATGTCCACGAAGGGGAAAGCTACACGGCGTATTCGATCTGGGACACATTTCGGGCCGAAAACAGCTTGCTTACACTGCTCGCGCCGGAGCGCATAGACGGCATGATCACGGCGTTGTTGCAAAACTATAAAGAAGGCGGGTGGATGCCGAAGTGGCCGAACCCCAGTTACACAAACATCATGATCGGCACCCATGCGGATTCTCTTGTGAGTGAAGCAGTGCGCAAGGGTTTCCATGGCTTCGATCGCGACCTGGCGTGGCAGGCGGTCTATAAGGATGCGATGACGCCGCCCGATGGAGACACCACGCGACGATGGCTCGATCGCGAAGAGCACACACCGTATGAGGGCCGGGGCGGTCTGACGTATTACAAACAACTTGGCTACATTCCTACAGACAAGACGGATGAGGCGTCCTCGCGCACACTGGAGGACAGCTACGACGACTGGTGCGTGGCGCAGATCGCGAAGGCGCTGGGCCGCGAAACGGACTATAGGTATTTTCTGCATCGCTCTTTGAACGATCGCAATCTCTACAATCCAGCGATTGGACTGATGAATGGCAGGACTTCCGACGGAAAGTGGGCGCCCCTTGGCGGAGCAGAAGACACTCCGGCCAACCGGTCGACCTCGGGCTGGACTGAAGGCGATGCGTGGGTGTATACGTGGTCGCCGCTACACGATCAAGCCGGGTTGCTGCAGTTGATGGGTGGCGCTGAAGCCTATGACGCCAAGCTCGACTTGCATTTCAGCGGCGGACACAATGTGCACAAGAACGAGCCGAGCCACCATTACGGATATCTCTACGATTTCGGGGGGCAGCCATGGAAAACGCAGGCAAAGGTACGCGAGATTGCAGCCAAGGAGTATGGATATGACGCTGGAGGCCTGGATGGGGATGACGATTGCGGGCAGATGTCGGCATGGCTGCTGTTTACGGCGATGGGGTTTTACCCGGTGAATCCAGCCAGTGGCGAGTACATGATTGGCAGCCCACTGTATCGAGGCTTCACCTTGAAATTGGGCAATGGCAAAACTTTCCGCGTAGAGGCGGAAAATAATTCGGCGACAAACGTTTATATACAATCCGCGACGCTCGACGACAAACCGCTCGACATTCCAGTAATCACATGGGAACAGATTCAGTCGGGAGCGACCCTGCATTTTGTCATGGGGCCGCATCCATCGTCGTGGGGAAGTAAATGGCGACCCACTCCGATCTCGGTTCAGTGACGCGAACGCTACGGGTAGCGAACTGTTTTTATTGCCTGCTCTTCTTACAACCGCAGGACTCACGAAGGATCAGGGTGACCGGGAGAACGGTCCGGAGACTGGGACCTGCAAGTTCGCCCTTGATTCTTTGCAAAAGCAGCCGAGCCGATATGCTTCCCAGCTCCGCAGCGGGCTGACGAACAGCTGTGATTGGAGGTGTTATCAGGGTGTAAAAATCGACATCGTCAAAA
>DASWCA010000101.1:0-4415 GCA_036390355.1 Acidobacteriaceae bacterium | reverse complement strand
CCGCTTAGTGCCGGGTTGCAAAGGGCAGCAAGGCGATGTTCCGGGCCCGCTTGATGGCGCGGGTAAGGCGGCGCTGGTGGGTGGTACACACGCCGGTCAGCCGCCGGGGCACGATCTTGCCGCGCTCGGCCACAAACCCTTGCAGGAGACGAACATCCCGGTAGGGGATGGCGTCTATCTTCTCGGTGCAGAACTTGCAGACCTTTTTGCGACGGAAGAACTTGCCGCGGCCGCCGGGGCCGCCGGAAGGCCGTCCGCCGGGGCGAGGGCCGGAGCCGCCGCCAGGACCGGAGCTTGGCCTGTCTTGAGGTGCTGATGATGCGCCCGACTCGGGCGTCCGTGCTTGTGTTTCTTCTGCCATGGTGTTTCCTCTTCACTCTCTGTTCCGGCACGCGGGCCGGAGCACTTTATCGGACCGCAGCCGTGCACCTCGCGGCACCGTCAGCGGCAATTCGCTAAAAACTAGGCGCTGGCCTGAACCGGTTCCGCAGCCTCTGCGGGAGCGGCGGCCGGGGCTGCCGGGGCAACCGGAGCAGCGGCGGCAACCGGCTCAACCTTGCGACGCACGCCGCGCAGGGCTTTGACCTTGGCGAGGCGCTTCTCTTCCTCGTCGATGCGCACGGTGATGAACTTGATGACGGGCTCAGAGACGCGCAGACGGCGCTCGAGTTCGGCGACCACAGCGCCACCGGCTTCGATGGTCATCAGGACGTAATTGCCGTCGTTGAACTTGCGGACCATGTAGGCGAGCTTGCGCCGCCCCATCTTTTCAACCGACTTGACCGCGCCGCCCCCGTTGGTGACGGTGGTGGTGAAACCGGCGATCAACTTGTCGGTATCCTCTTCGACCACATCGGGCCGAACAATGAACATAACCTCATACACACGGGACATCTGGTATCTCTTTCCGCTGGAATCCCCTGACTCCAGCCGCTGCCGCCGGTTCAAACACCATAGCGGCCCTTCCTTTTGATTCCTGCTACCTGGGAGCATTCCATCAGGGGCTGAAGCCCCCAACATTACGTTCTTTTGCGGCACGGCTAAAGCCGTGCTCTTTCACAAAACCGGATACTGTCTATTCCTGCTTCACTGCTCCACCGGGCCGTTTCGCTCGCGGCGGTTGAACTCGTTCATTGCGGCCGCCGGTCCCAGTTCGAGGATGCGGCGAGTGGCGGCTACCACCCGGTCGAGAACCTCGTCCATCACCGCCAGGTCCGCTTTGCGCATGGGCGAGAGCAGATAGTCCTTGCCCAGCCTTCTGCCTGCCGCGACGGCCTCGGGTGGCAGATCCTGCCCTACCCCGATGCGCAGCCGCAGCCACTCCTGAGTACCCAGGGCGGCGGTGAGGCTGCGGGCTCCGTTGTGGCCCGCGGGCGAACCGCGCTCCCTGATCTTGAACGTCCCCAGCGCCAGGTCGAGTTCGTCGTAGATGACGAGCAGGTCTCGCGATGCGTCCGTCTCGAACTCCCGAACCAGGGCGGAGACCGAAACTCCGCTAAGGTTCATAAATGTCTCCGGCTTGGCCAGGATCACGTCGCGCCCCGCCATGCGGCAGGTTGCAGTAACGGCCCGGCATCGCCGGTTCTGGACCACGACGCCCTCTTGCTGGGCGATGCGGTCGATGGCCATGAAGCCCGCGTTATGCGGAGTCCACAGATACTCGGGGCCGGGGTTACCGAGGCCCACCACCAAAAAAGGCCTGGTGGATGGGCTACCGATCCGGCCGCCGTTTTCACTTTCCTCTTCCAAGACTTACTTCTTCGCCTCGGGCTTCTTGGCCGCCTCGGCTTCGGGCTTGCCCTTCTTGGCAACTTCCGGTTCCGCTGTGATCGGTGCTGATGCCGCGGCAGCTTCGGCTTCGGCCGCAGGCGCTGCTTCTTCGCGGATGGAGACTACGTGGGCCACGGTGGCGTCTTCGGCATCCAGATACTTGATCTTGTCGGAATGCGGGAGATCGCTGACGCGGATCACGTCAAACAGGTTCATGTTGCTCACGTCGACATCGACGTGGCTGGGAATGTCGCCCGGGAGGCACTCGATTTCAACTTCGCGCAACACGAGATCCAAAATGCCGCCCGCGGTCTTGACGCCAACCGGGGTGCCCAACAGCTTGACGCGCACGCTGACGCGCAGGGTCTTGTCGAGGGCGATGCGCTTGAGGTCGATGTGAATGAGCTGGTCCTTGATGGGCTCACGCTGCCAGTCGACGATCATGGCCTTGGCTGCGGCGCTTCCCTCACCCAGCTGGACATCGAAGATGGTGTTGTGGCCGGTCTCGGAGAAGAGGATCCGGGAGATCTGCTTGGGATCGACCTCGATGGCCACGGCTTCATGACCGGCGCCATACAGAACAGCAGGAATCTTGCCCGCGACGCGCACACGGCGAGCAGCATTTTTGTTGAACTTGCCCACGCGGGGCTTGGCTACGACAACTTCAGGCATTTCTCTCTCTCGTTTCTCGTCGGGCACGGAGAAGCAGCTTCTAGCTTCTAGCTGCTTTTGACTGCTGCGAACTGAATCGTCCGCTCCCTTTGTTCGGCCAGTGGTCAGTGAACAGTGGTCAGTGGTCAGAGAAAACATTTCCGACGAATGACGACCGCTTACCGGCGACTGGCTGCTCCTTGTTGCTGATCACTGATCACTGATCACTGATCACTTAAGAAAACAGCGTCGAAACGCTGGTTTCCATGTGAATGCTCTCGATGGCTGCGCCGATGAGGCCGGCAATGGAGAGCACTTTGATCTTGGATAACTTCTGTCCCGCTTCACGCAGCGGAATCGTGTTGGTGACAACCACCTGCTCCAAGCGCGAGCTGGCGATGCGATCGATGGCCGGGCCCGAAAGCACGGCGTGACTGGCGCAGGCATGAACCGCGGCCGCGCCGCTTGCTAAAAGGGCATCCACCGTTTTGACTAACGTACCGGCGGTATCGATGATGTCGTCGATGATGAGGCAGGTTTTGCCGCTTACATCGCCGACTACGTGCATAACTTCAGCAACGTTGATGTCGGTGCGGCGCTTGTCGACGATGGCCAGCGGCGCTTCCATTCTCTGCGCGAAAAACCGTGCGCGCTCCACGCCACCGGCATCCGGCGACACAACGATGAGGTTGGGCAGCTTCAGTTCTCTGAAGTAGCTGACCAGCACCGGGCTGGCAAACAGATGATCGACGGGAATATTGAAGAAGCCCTGAATCTGCGCCGCGTGGAGATCGACGAAGAGGGCTCGATTGGCGCCGGCGGTGGTGAGCAGATCGGCGATGAGCTTGGCGCTAATGGCAACGCGAGGACGATCTTTGCGGTCTTGGCGGGCATATCCGTAATACGGCACCACCACGGTAATGCGAGCCGCCGAAGCGCGCTTGAGCGCGTCAATCATAACCAGGAGTTCGACGAGGTGCTGGTCTACCGGATAGCAGGTGGGCTGGACCACGAACACGTCCACTCCGCGGACGTTTTCAAGGAGCTGGAAGTAGACTTCTCCGTCGGCGAAGCGCTGAATCTTAGCCTCTCCCACCGGGACGCCGATGTGGCGGCCGATTTCCTCAGCAAGGGGGCGGTTGGCGGTACCGCTGAAAAGCTTGAAGCGTTTGTCTTCGCTCAGGTTGCGGGTCCGCTTGCGCTCGGCAGCCGGTTTGGCCTCCTTCGCTTTGGTCTCCGGCGTCAGGACAGCGGTCGCGTCTTTCACCGCGCCGTCTCTGCTGGTTTCGACTGCGCCCTGCTGCTTTTCTTCCACTGTCAACGTCAATGATCCCGCTTCCATGTTCCGAGTACCTCCAAGCTGGTTGGCTTTGGCTGCTTTCCCGGTTCCGAGTAAAAGTGGCTGGGCGACTAGGATTCGAACCTAGACAAGTGCCTCCAAAGGGCACTGTCCTACCATTAGACGATCGCCCAACACGCCGACTCACCAACCCGAAGGGTGGATCATCGCACTTGGATTGACTGAGGCAGCCGTTGGCGAGTCTCTCTCGCAGAATGGCTGACTGTCAATTCCGCCTATTGCAGGAGCATCTGGCCCCAGTACTCCGATCGCGGCAGGGTTCGAGTCAAGAATGTCTTGACGCCCGCCGGCCGCAGTCTTTCGCAGGCTGCTTCCGCATCTCCCTGGGTCAGGTACAACCCAAAGAGCGCCGAACCGGACCCGGACAGCGAGGCATGGAGGGCTGCCTCCGGAGTGCCGGCGGCCGCAAGAAGGCGCTTGAATTCTGCAAGGGAGGGCTGCTGGGGAAAGACGACGCGTTCAAAGTCGTTCTGGATCCAGCTACTGATCCCGGTGCGGACAAGCGCGGACTCTTCTGGTCCCGCCAGGTCCTCCCCAACGGGAAGGACACCGGAGGAGCCCGCCTGCTGCCCCTCCGGCAGGATTCCTCCCGCAAAAGCGCTGGCGTAGGCACGGCTCAACTTGTTTAGTTTAT
>DASWCA010000100.1:0-8104 GCA_036390355.1 Acidobacteriaceae bacterium | reverse complement strand
TTGAGGGAGCGGTTGAATCCGGCAGACAGGACCAGTCCAAAAACTGCAATCGCAAGAAGGCCGGCGATTCGGGATACAGCATTGTTGACTCCGGAGGCTACTCCCGCTTCGCTGGTGGAGAGCGATTCCATGACGGCTGTGGTCAGCGGGGCGACGCTGATGGACATTCCGATGCCCAGTACTGCGACCGGCGGGAAGAAGGTGGTCCAGTAGGAGCCTCCGATGCCGGGCCTGAGGAAGAGTGCAAAGCCCAGCGCTGCGACGAGTGTGCCGACGGTCAGGGGTGGTCTGGCTCCAAATCGGGCTACGAGGCCGCCGGACCAGCGCGAGAGGATAAAGAGCAGCAGGATTAGGGGCAGGAAGGCGGCTCCCGCCTTGGTGGCTGAGTAGCGCTGCACCTGGATGAGGTCGAGCGGGAGGAAGAAGAAGATGCCACCGAGGGCTGCGTAGAGCAGGAAGGTAAGGAGATTGGCGCCGGAGAAGTCTTGGGAGCGGAACAGGCGCAGGGAGATCATGGGCGCTGTCGAACTCGCTTCAACTTTGAGGAATGCGGCCAGCGCGCAGAGCCCGGCGACGGCAGTGATCCAGACCGCGGCGCCGCCTGCCGGAGCCTCGATCAGGGCATAGGTGATGGCTCCGAGGCCAAGTGTCGCAAGGATCGCTCCCAGCCAGTCGAGTGTGCGGCTTGCGCATTCGTTGCGGCTTTCGGGGACCCGAGTCAGGGAGATGAGAACGACGGCCGCGGCGAGTGGAAGATTGAGGAAGAAGACGTAGCGCCAGGAGAGGTGCTCGATCAGCCATCCGCCGAGGACAGGGCCGATGGCGGTGGTGATGGCGGTGAAGCCGGACCAGGTTCCGATGGCCCGGCCGCGTTGTTCGGCAGCGAAGGATGCGCTGATGAGGGCGAGGCTGCCCGGCACCAGCAAGGCCGCGCCGACTCCCTGCAGTCCACGGGCCAGGATTAACGACGTGATCGAAGGTGCGAGACCACACCAGGTAGACGCGACGGCGAAGAGCAGAACACCGAGGACAAATATCTTTCGACGTCCATAGAGATCGCCGAGCGAGCCGCCCAGCAGCAGGAGGGACGCGAGCAGGAGCGAATAGGACTCGACGACCCACTGGACACCGCTGGCGGTTGCGTGGAGAGTGGACTGCAATGCGGGGAGAGCTACGTTGACGACGGTCCCATCGATGAAGGCCATGCTGGAGGCCAGGATGGTTGCGGTCAGGATCCATGATCCACTGGCCGCCGGGGATGAGTCGGGAGCGGTCGTCCGTTCGGACTCTTCACATGGCGACTTGATCGGGATGCTCATAGGTGGAAGCCACTCATTTTAAAAGGCCGCGCAGAAATCCATCGTGAGAAGTCTTGTTTTGGATGCGAGGGCTGACCCGGAAGGAGCGAAAGAGGTAGGGTGGAGGTATGACTTTTCGGCCATGGATAGGTGGAATGAACAAGCGGCGTGCATTGCTGATGGGAATTCCGGCGGGGTTGCTGGTACTTTGCCTGGTGGCGAGCTATCTGACGCAGGGGTCGATGGCGAACCTCGCGTTTCAGAACGGGCAGGGTGATTCCAGGCTGGTGGATCAGCGGCCCTGGCAGACGGTGGCGGCGCTGGCTCCGCTGGCGGTAACGGCGGAGGAGAAGTCGCTGGCGCTGGAGGCGGAGCGGCTCGCGGACCATGAGGTGGACCAGGCCTTTGCGATGGCCCTGCGCCAGGCCGAGACGGAGCCTCGAGTGCTGAGCGGTCCGGCGCTTGCGTTGCAGCAGAAGGTCAATACTCTGGAGGAGATGGTCAAGGAAGATCAGGCCAAGGTGGATGACCTGACCGCGCAATCGAAGAAGCCGAATGCGCCGGAGTCGGTCTCGGACGACCTGGATGTTGCGAAGTCGCAATTGCAACTGGACAGCGACGAGCTGAACGACGTGAGCGATGACCTGGCCCGGGAGAGCGGTGACAAGCGCAGCCGTATTCAACAGGAGTTGACGGCGCGCGAAGAATCGATGAAGAAGTACGACGCGCAACTGAGTGGGGGCGAGGTTGCGGTCATCTCGGAGAAACGCCGGCGAACGTTTGCGGCGCTGGTCGGCGGATGGTTCGGGCAAAGGAACCGCAAGGCCTCGCTGGAGCAGGCGAAAGCAGAGACCGATGCAGATATCGCTTCGCTGACCGCACAACACGCGGAGCTGGAAAAGCGAGCCGGAGCCATCAACGCAAAGATCAATGATGCGGCAACGGCTGCGGCGGGTCAGTCTGTAGCTAGCGCGGATGCGAACGTGGGGGCAAAAAAGAAGGCGTCGCGTCTGGCTCAGATGCATGGGCTCGCACAAATCCATTCCATTCTGGATGACCGCATCGAAACGGAGAGACAACTTTCCGGGGCGTACCAGCGTTGGGTCGACCAGGTCGCGTTGCAGCACCGGATCGTGGCTCACCTGATTCTGCAGTCGCTGGCTGGCATCGCAAGCATATTGCTATGCGCGGTGCTGGTGTGGTGGGGTGTTCAGGCGCTGTTGGATCGGGCGACGGGAAAGAGGATGGGGTTGGATCCGCGGAGTGTGCACACACTGCGCACGATCGCCAGCCTGGCGATTCAACTGGTGACGTTGATTGTGCTGCTGCTGGTGATCTTCGGCACTCCCAACCAGATGCCAACGATTCTAGGGCTCACAACCGCCGGACTGACGGTTGTGTTTCAGGACTTCATTCTGGCGTTCTTCGGATGGTTTGTGCTGATGGGGAAGAACGGGATTCGGGTGGGCGATTGGGTGGAGATCAACGGCGTGGGCGGCGAGGTAGTGGAGATTGGTCTGTTCCGGACGGCGCTGCTGGAGACGGGGAACTGGACCGATAAGGGACATCCTACGGGGCGGCGGGTGACGTTCATGAACAGCTTTGCGGTGACGGGGCAGTTCTTCAACTTCTCGACCGCGGGGCAATGGATGTGGGACCAGATCAGCGTGAACGTGCCTTCGGGCGAGGGGACGTACAAGACGATCGAGGCGATTCACAAGGCGGTTCTGGAGCAGACGGAGAAAGATGCGAAGCTGGCGGAGACGGAGTGGAAGGGGGCGACCAAGCTGCAGGAGTTGGGGCAGTTCTCAGCGACTCCTTCGGTAGATATGCGGCCTGCTGCGAGCGGCATCGACATCCAGGTGCGGTATGTAACGCGAGCTGGGGAGCGGTTCGAAATGAGGAACAAGTTGTATGAGACGGTGATCAACTTGCTGCATGGGCCGGACGGGGCGAGCGCCGGGGCGGCTGTGGCGGAGAAGTAGGGCAAGGCTTTCTGGCGGACTTTCAGCGTTTGGACCAGTTGAGTTCCATGCCGCCCATGATGGAGCGGCCTTGCATGGGGACTTGGGGGATTTCCTGATACCCCGTGTTGCTGAGGTTGAGCACGCGCAGGTAGGGGCGGACGCGGCCAGTGTTGCGCGCTAGACTTACGTCCCATAGCGGATAGGCTGTGTGGCCGGTCTTCTGGACTACGTTGACCTGTGTGTGCGCCGTGACCTGACGAAGCTGGCGGGGTAGTGCGGCAGTCCAGGCGAAGACCGCGTTCTGGGCGGCGTAGTTGAAGGCGTATTCGGAGATGTAATTGGACGGCAGGTTGCCGGAGTGCGCGGCCGTGTAGCTGAGCTGAAGTTGCTGCGTTGCGGTGAGACGGATGCGGAGGCTGGTCTCTGCGCCGGTGATGTTGAGGGTGGGGACGTTGGCGGCCTGCCACTTTTCTCCCAAGGTGAGCGGCAGCAGTTTGGAGTAGTCGATGGCGTTCTTTTCGTTGAGCCGGAAGCCGACGGCGGTCAACGTGAGGTGGCCCCCTGCCGGCGTCCAGTCGGCGCCGCCTTCGAAGCTCCAGCTTGATTCGGGCTTGAGGTTGGGATTGCCAATGGTGGCGGGGTCCGAGTAGTTGAGGTCGATGTAGGTGGGCAAGCGGAAACCGTGTCCCGCGGAGGCGCGGAGGCGGACGGTTTTGGTCAAGGTGAAGGCCGCCGCTGCGCTCGGAGAGAAAACGGAGCCATTGCTGGAGAGGACCTCCTCGCGGGCTCCAAGGGAGAGCGAAAAGCGGCCGAGCGAGCGCAGGCTGAGGTTCGCATAGCCGGCGCCCTGGTTGCGCGCATGTTTGCCGAGCGAGTTGGAGTGGATGGAGTCGCCATCCTCTTCGAGGCCGTACGCAAGTGTGGTATTACGGCCGAGTTCGTCGGCGCGGCGCAGTGCGGCCTCGTAGCTGGTGGTGATGTGGTTGTTCTCGTAGACGGCAGGGCGATCGGCGAAGAGGACGAAAAGGTCGCTATGGCGGCGGTAGCCGAAGCTGGCCGCGGTGTACGCGCCGAGTTGCTGCTGGATGCTGGCGAGCGAGCCCTTGGTGCGCTCCCACGAGTTATAGGGGCCGTAGAAGAGGTTCGCGCCATAGGGACGGTCGCTGGTGGCGACGAGGATGTCGGTGGTGCCGGGTTTCCACTTCAGCCAGGTCTCACTGGCGAGCGCATTCGAGGCATAGCTGCGGTCGACGATGAAGCCGTCGGAGGTGTCGCGGCTGCCGGTCAATTGCTCGGCGAAGTGGGTGGTGGAGTATGCGGCGCGGAGATGTTGTTCGAGCGATCCGTAGTTGCCGGCGCCGGAGCGGGCGACGACGGTCAAGCCGGGGGCGGGCTCGCCGGTGAGGAGATTCACGGCGCCGCCGAGCGCGTCGGACCCGTAGAAGGTGGAGCCGGAGCCGTGCAGGATGTCGATGCGGGTGACGGCGTCGAGCGGGACGGCGATGTCGAGGTTCAGGTGGCCGGTCTCGGGGTCGTTGACGCGAAGGCCGTTGACGAGGATGAGGGACTGCTCGAAGGTGGTGCCGCGGATGGAGAGGTCGGCTTGCACGCCTTCGGCGGCGCGCGCCTGGACGTTCAGCGACGGGTCGGTGCGGAGGAGGTCGATTGCACTATCGGCGCCGAGCGGCATCTCGCGCGGGGAGAGTATTTCGACGGAGCGATCGCTCTCGGCGAGGGGGAGCGGCTCGACGGTGGTGGTGACAGAGATGCTTTGGGCGACGATGGGCAGAGTGAGAGCGCTGGCCGGCCGCGCAGTCGCGTCGGGGGGTGGAACTTGCTGGGAGAGCACAGTGCTGGAGCAGAGCAGGAGCAGGGCGAGGCTGGGGAGGTGGTTCTTCATAGATTTGTTTCGGACTTGCCGGGACGAATCAATCATCTGCTTTTGTGGGTCGTCGCGATGACTAATTTTATCCTGTTATAAATAGTTGAGTTGCTAAACCAATCGGAGGGACGAATGCGGATTGAGGCGTTCTTGCGACAGAGCCCGATCGTTCAGACCAGCAGGATAGCGCGGCGGATGGAGGCTTCGCTGAACCTGGCGCTGAAGGAGGAAGAGGTGACTGCGTTCGAGGCCCTGGTGCTGGCGGCGATCTTCTTCGAGAGGCGCGGGGAGATCAAGCCGTCTGGGCTGGCGGAGGCGTTCGAGACGACGCGAAGCAATGTTAGCCATTGCATCTCGTCGCTGGAGGCCAAGGGACTGGTGCAGCGGAAGATTGATCCGGAGGACGCGCGGGCAGTGCAAGTGGTGCTGCGCCCGCAGGGAAAAAGGCAAGCGGTGCGGGTAGTAGGTATTCTGGACCGGATGCAGCGTCAGTTTGAGCAGGGGATTGGGGCGGCGAAGCTAGAAGCGATGATAGGGCAGATGTCGGAGGTCGAAGAACTCTGTTCGCGCGTGGCCGAGGCGGGAAGATCATTCATGGGTAGATGATAAGGTGGGTCGCAGCGGCATCTGACCGAAATGCGTATGCATATTCTCGTCCTCAATCCGGGTTCGTCGTCGATCAAGTTTTCGATGTTTGCGGAGGATGCGGGGGAGTTTCGTTCGCTGGCGGAAGGCGAGCTGGGCGGCATCGGCGGCAGGTCGGCTAAGCTTGAGTTCCGCGATCCCGACGGGAACGATCTCAGCGGCAAGTTGGGTGAGGTGAAGACCGGCTCGATGGAAGAGGCGATTGGCGTGGTCGAGCGCGCGGTCAGCGTGGCCGGACTGCCGCCGCCAGATGCGGTTGGTTATCGGGTGGTACATCCGGGGCCGCATCTGCGCGGACACCAGCGGCTGACTCCGGAGGTGTTGGCGGAACTTCGGAGTGCGGTGCCATTCGCTCCGCTGCACGATCCTGAGGCGATCGAGATCATGGAAGAGATGATGCGGCGATTTCCGGGCGTGCCTCATTTCGGGTGCTTCGACACGGTGTTTCACGAGACGATGCCGGAAGAGGCGACGGTGTATGCGGTGCCGGCCGTGGTTCGCGAACAGGGTATGCGGCGGTATGGGTTTCACGGACTTTCGTGTGAGTCGATTGTGGTGCAGATGCGGGCGGCAGCGGGTGTGGAGTTTCCGCGGGCGATGCTGATCGCGCATTTGGGAAGCGGTTGCAGCGTGACTGCGTGTGTGGATGGCAAATCGGTCGATACCACAATGGGGTTGACGCCGACTGGCGGTGTTGTGATGGGGACGCGGCCGGGGGACATCGATCCGGGCGTGGTGATCTTCCTGATGCGGCGTGCGGGCGCGACGGTGGATTCAGTGGAGGCGATGCTGAACCACGAGTCCGGACTGAAGGCGCTGGGTGGTGTGAACGACATGCGCGAGCTCCGCAAATCCGCCGCGCAGGGAGACCAGCGGGCGGAGCTGGCGACACGCATCTTTTGCCGCGGCCTGGTCAGGGCTATGGCTGGATTGATCGCGCTCCATGGCGCAGATGCGATTGTGTTTACCGGAGGGATTGGGGAGCACGATGCGGTTTCGCGGGTGGAGATCGCGAGCGGACTTGCGAGGCTTGGAGTGGATCTTGACCGGGGCGCAAATCAATTGGAGCGGAAAGAATTAGGCCGGGCCGGCGGCCAGACTGTGCACAAGATCAGCGACGAAGATTCGCCAGTTGCGGTTTACGTTGCGCCGGCCGAGGAGGACCTGATGATTGCGCGGCATGTGGCGCGAATGTGCCGGGTATCACCGCGCGCGGAGTCGCAGTCATCGTAAATTGATCTCGCCGGTGTGCAGACACGCGACTCGCGGCCGGATACTGGCATCTGAAACATTTCGCGTCCCAATTGGTCGACGCTAACCCTTGAGAGCAGCGAAACGCACAGGAGGGAAACATGGGCGAAGTCTCTGCAGTGCAAACCGATCCGATACTTTTGACCGACCAGGCGCTTTCGGCCGATGAGTTGCGCAGGATGGATGCGTATTGGCGCGCGTGCAATTATCTGTGCGTCGGAATGCTGTATTTGCGGGCGAATCCGCTGTTGCGCGAACCGCTGAAGCCGGAGCACATCAAGAACCGGCTGCTGGGACATTGGGGATCGGACCCAGGGCAGACGTTTGCGTGGGTGCACCTGAACCGGCTGATCAAGAAATACGATCTCGATCTGATCTATATTTCCGGACCGGGGCATGGAGCTCCGGCGACGCTGTCGAACAGCTATCTGGAGGGCGTGTACTCGGAGGTGTATCCGGACAAGAGCCAGGATGCCGCGGGGATGCAGAAATTCTTCAAGCAGTTTTCGTTTCCCGGCGGGATTGGGAGCCATTGCACGCCGGAGACGCCGGGCTCGATCCACGAGGGCGGCGAGTTGGGATACAGCCTTTCGCATGGATTCGGCGCGGCGTTCGACAATCCGGAGTTGATTGTTGCGGTGATGGTGGGGGATGGCGAGTCGGAGACTGGACCGTTGGCGACGAGTTGGCACTCGAACAAGTTTCTGAATCCGGTTCGCGATGGCGCCGTGCTTCCGATACTGCACCTGAATGGTTACAAGATCGCGAATCCCACGATTCTGGCGAGGATTTCTCCGGAAGAGTTGGAGATGCTGTTCAAAGGTCTGGGCTACACGCCGTTTGTGGTCGAAGGCGATGACCCGGCGGTGATGCACCAGAAGATGGCTTTGGTGACGGAGCATTGTGTCACCGAGATTCGCGCGATTCAGCGGGCGGCGCGGGTGAATCCTGATGCGGCGACAGCACGGCCGAGCTGGCCGATGATTATTCTGCGCACGCCGAAGGGTTGGACCTGCCCGAAGGAACTGGACGGGCACAAGCTGGAGGGCTCGTGGCGGGCG
>DASWCA010000099.1:0-2448 GCA_036390355.1 Acidobacteriaceae bacterium | reverse complement strand
TTGGGCGGCACTCGCCTTCGCGCCAGTTTCGGCAAAGGCATCAAAGAGCCGAGCATCTTCGAGCAGACAGATTCGCTGTACGATCAACTCGCCGCACTCTCTAACGGCTCGCAGCTCATTTCCCAATATCACGTTGGCCAGATCGGGCCGGAGTGGTCGCGAATCTATGATGGCGGCGTCGATCAGGAACTGGTTCACGGGCGGGCCAAGCTTGGCGTGACCTACTTCCATAACGAATTCACGAACGGCATCGAGTATATTCCCAGCGAGGGACTCATCGATCTCGGAGTACCACCGTCCGTCGCTGCAGCCGCAACCTATGGCGCAACCGTCAATTCGCAGGCATTTCGCGCACAGGGGATTGAAACTGAAACGCAGGTCCAGCTTTCTCGAGGCTTGTTCGTGCGCGGCGGCTATACCTATCTCGATGCGGTGGTGCAGCGCTCGTTTTCGTCCGACGCCATCGGGCCGACGTATAACCCGAACTTCCCGACCGTTCCCATCGGTGCCTACTCGCCGCTGATCGGCGCACGTCCTTTCCGCCGCGCCCCGCACTCTGGCTACTTCGGCGTGAATTACACGCGCGGCAAGTTCACCTCGCTGCTGACCGGAACGCTTGTGGGCAAGCGCGATGACAGCGACTTCCTTGCATACGACGCCAACTACATGCCGACGATGCTGCTGCCGAATCGCAACTTGGACCCCGCATACCAGCGCCTCGACTTGCGCGCAAGCTATGCCGTGAGCCCACGCGTGCAACTCACCAGCCAGTTCCAGAACCTGCTCGCCCAGCATTACAGCGAAACCTTTGGTTATCCGGCATCTCCGTTCACATTCCGCTCCGGTGTGCGGCTCACGTTGGGAGGTGAGTCCTGGAAGCTGAAGTAGTCCGCTTGGCAGAGAAGCCACGGCTCGACGTACATCCAACGAGCGTGCGCACGGGGGCAGTTGTCGCCGCCCTCGTGCTCGCACTCGTGTGCACGATCGTCGTGGGCATTACTTGCGGAGCGGTTCACGTCTCGTTGCACAGCATGATCCTGGCATTGCTGCATTCGCGTGCGTTGTCGCCGGATGATCGCGTCATCTTGATGGAGATTCGGCTGCCCCGCGTGCTCGCGGCTGCCATGGTGGGAGCAGCTCTCTCTGCCGCGGGGCTCCTATTTCAGGGGCTCTTTCGTAATCCACTCGCCGACCCGTACGTGATCGGTTCGTCCGGCGGAGCAGTGCTTGGCGCCACCATCGCAATGGTGTTGCTTCCGCAACTCTCGTGGCTGGGATTCAGCGCTGTCGCCTTGCTGGCCTTTGCCGGTTCTGTCGCTACCATTGCGGTGGTATATAGCCTGGCCAGAGTCGGTGGGACCACACAGGTGGTCACATTGCTTCTTGCGGGTTTTGCAGTCAGCACCATGCTGAGCTATTCGTCGTACTTCGTCGAGGTACTTGATCGCGACTACGGCCTTGGACTGCGTGTGCTCGCGTCCTGGCTGCACGGATCCGTTGGAGTACCCCAGTGGACGCAGCTTGGAGTGATGGGACTGCTGCTGTCAGGCTCGCTCTCCGGCGCTGCTATCCTATCGCGGCGCCTGAACACCCTCGCCCTTGGCGATGAATATGCGCAGCAACTCGGCGTCCACGTGGAACGCGTCCGCATTGGCATCATCCTAACAGGCTCTTTGCTGGCGGCTGTCGCCGTCTCGCTCGGCGGCCTCATCGGGTTCGTCGGGTTAATCGTCCCGCACCTCGCGCGTCTGATAGCAGGTCCGGATCATGTGCGTCTTCTTCCCATCACGGTGCTTACCGGAGCCTCGTTTCTGGTACTCACGGATACGCTCGCACGCACGCTCATGGCTCCTGCAGAAGTCCCCGTGGGCATCCTGATGGCCTTTATTGGCGGCCCGTTCTTCCTCTATCTTCTGCGGCGAACGAAGCGAGGATACACCGCATGAGACCTCTTCTCAGCTTCGAGCGCGTCTCGTTCTATTACGGCCACCGGCAGGTAATTGCGGGCGCGGAATTCAGCATCGATGCCGGCGCCTGCACTGCCCTCATAGGTCCTAACGGCGGCGGCAAGACCACGCTGCTGCGCCTCGCCGCCGGTCTCCTGCAGCCCTCCACCGGACAAATCCTGTTTGAGGGCG
This sequence comes from Acidobacteriaceae bacterium, assembly GCA_036390355.1. Taxonomy (GTDB): domain Bacteria; phylum Acidobacteriota; class Terriglobia; order Terriglobales; family Acidobacteriaceae; genus Edaphobacter. The sequence goes on along the minus strand of DASWCA010000099.1, from coordinate 310 downwards.
TGGAGCTTCTCGCACGCTCGCGCCGGGACGTAGCGCAGCAGATCGCGCTTGTCCCGCAGGACTTGCAGATTCCGTTCTCGTTCACGGTCCAGCAAATCGTGGAGCAGGGCCGCACTCCTTACCTCGGCCTGTTTGGCGGCCTGGGCGCGAGCGACCGCAGCGCCATTGAGCGCGCCATTGAGCTCACCGGCATTGGCCCGCTGCGGCACCGCATCTTCAACGAACTCAGCGGCGGTGAGCGCCAGCGCGTGAAGATCGCACTTGGACTGGCGCAGGAACCGAAGCTCTTGTTACTGGATGAACCCACGCA
>DASWCA010000098.1:0-3105 GCA_036390355.1 Acidobacteriaceae bacterium | reverse complement strand
GCCCAAATGCGCCCATGCGCTTGTTGCTGGCAGTTCACGATGATCGAGTTGTGGGTTTGATTTCCTGGACGTTGACGCATGAGCTGTACAGCGCCGACACTCGTGTCTACATCAGCGACGTATCAGTTGACTATGCTTATCGTGGCCAAGGTATAGGCACAGCCTTGATGTCTGAGGTGACATCTTGGGCCCTTGCTCACAAAGCTACACAGCTCGGCTGGGAGGTTTGGCACCGAAACCTTTCCGCGAAAGCCTTCTACGAGCGGTTCGGAGCCTCCATCGATCAAGAGGCCATCCCTTATGTCCTGACGCTCAAAGATTCCTCTTAGTAGCTCCCGATGGTCAGCACAAATCGGGGAGCCACCCCCGAGGTGCGGAGTTTATAAGATTCCCCGATTGATATCGGGACAAGCTTCAACATTGTCCCCTGCAGCGGCATCGTTTGCCGTTCGAAATTTCGGGCTCGCGAGAATGATCGGCTTAAGAGTGAAACAGCGTCAAGTCCGACGTTGATCGTCGAGAACAGGGCAAATAGTTCATCCAGACTGGTTTCCGCGACCCAAGCACTATTGGTATCGGTAAACGTTAGATCCCTATCGGGACCGCCCCGGTGGTTGAGGCGAGAGTCGACGTAGATTTCCCGCCCGGGGCGGTTTCGATAGGGCCGTTTGGAGTAAGTCGCTGGCGTCTGCGACGGACGCGGTGATCTACCTATGGGATTTCAATGGACGGCAGATGGTCTGGAGTGTGGCGCAAAGTTCGGGGGCAGAGGTTCGGGAACCGCGGACTTCAGTTTCATGGGTAAATGCAGATCCATTTTGTATGTTGGGATGGGCATAGTCACGGTCATGATCGAGGTCCGAGCGCACTTCGGCGTTGCGTGCTGGCGCGCGACGCCTGGAAGGCTGGATAGAGACAGGTCTAGCCGAGAGGCGTTCAGGAGGTATCGTCGGCGCACCTCCTTGAGCCGGACGGAGTCAGGCTTGGATGGAAATACAGCTGCCCGCAGGTGAGCCACTCGACAACCATCATGGTGCCGGAGCAGGCTGGACATCGCAAGCTGGGTGGCTCTGGCGGATCGGCGCACGCCGCCAAGCCGAGTAGAGAGCGGCAGCGTTCGAGCGCAGCACTCCGTCTGCGGTTGGCGAAGAGGCCGAAGTGGCGGATGCGGACCAGGCCGCCAGGCAGAACGTGAAGCAGGAACCGGCGCAAGAACTCATGGGCGGAAACTGTCATGACCTTCTTCTTGCCGCCGTGGGCATAATCCCGCCAACGGAAGGAGACGCGATCGTTTTCAAAAGCCACGAGCCGATGGTTAGAGATGGCCACGCGATGGGTGTAGCGGGCCAGGTAGCTGAGGACATGCTCGGCGCCGCCGAACGGTGGCTTGGAGTAGACGACCCAGTCCTTTCGGAATAACTGCCGGAGGAAGCTGGGAAAGCAGCCAGGGGTGGCCAGATACTGTTGTGAGCCATGAAACTGAAATTCCCTCTGCGCGAAGAGTTGCTTCAGTCCAGCGACGAACTTGCCGCGGAAGACTCGACTCAGTGCGTGGACAGGCAGGAAGAAGCGGCGAGAGGAATCAATCCATCTTGAGCCATCGAGAGCCAGGCCGCCGGCGGGAACGATGTAATGGACATGGGGATGATGCTCGAGGCTCTGTCCCCAGGTATGGAGCACGCCGAGGAATCCGATGTCCGCTCCCAGGTACTTGGGATCGCGAGCCAGTTCGAGCATCGTCGCGGCGCTGGAGCGGTAGAGCAGATCGTAGAGCAGCCCCTTGTTCTGGAGGACAAGAGCAGACAGTTCGTGGGGCAGAGTGAAGACGACGTGGAAGTACGGCACGGGCAACAGTTCAGCCGAGCGCGCCGCCAGCCATTTTGCGCGCGCGTTCCCCTGGCACTTGGGGCAGTGCCGATTGCGGCATGAGTTGAACGAGATGGCCTGATGGCCGCAGCGGACGCACTGGTCGCGATGACCGCCCAATGCCGCGGTGCGGCAGCGGACGATGGCATCGAGCACCTTGCGATGAGGCCATGCAAGATGCGACTGCTGCTGTTCCCAGAAACTGTTGCCCGTTGCGCGGACGATGTCGGCCACCTCGAGGGTGGGCCGGCTCATCGTCTGATCTTCCTCCTTGAACGCTTCACATCATCGGGGCTGGACACTTCGATTGCTTCGAGCGGACTGGGAATCGCTTGCAGATGGCGTCGCGACAGGTGCAGGTAGACGGTGGTGTGAGCGAGCTTGGCGTGGCCGAGCAGTACCTGGATAGTGCGCAGGTCGGCCCCGGCTTCCAGCATGTGAGTTGCGAAGCAATGTCGAAGCGAATGAGGAGATACATGCTTGGTGATGCCGGCGCGCTTGGCGGCCTCGTTCACCGCCTGCCAGGCAATCTTCTCCGTAATGGGAACATCGGCCCGCCAGCCCTTCACTGTACCTGGGAAAAGGTAGGTCTTGGGCTTCATCCAGCGCCAGTACTCGCGCAGAGTCTCCAGCAGCTTCGGGGTCAGCAGCACGTCACGATCACGGCCTCCCTTGCCCTGACGCACATGAATGACCATGCGCTTGCTGTCGATATCGGAGACCTTGAGGTGGCACATCTCCGCCCGGCGCAGGCCCGTTGCATACAGCATCATCATCATGGTGCGATGCATCAGGTTCCCGGCCGAATCGATGAGACGTGCCACCTCTTGCTGGTCAAGGATGGTCGGCAGCCGCCGCTGACGCTTGGGAAATGGAATGTGATCGGAAAGGTATGGCCGCCGCAGCGTCTTGACGAAGAAAAAACGCAGCGCTGCAGTCCGGCCTTCGATGGTTCCGGGAGAAAGCTTGCGCTCGCGAAACAGATACGCCTGGTACTGACGGATATGATCCGGGCCAAGCCGTTCAGGCGAACGATGGAAGTACCTCGCAAAGTCCTCCACCGCAAAGATGTACGAACGTACAGTGCTCTGGGAATAGTTGCGACGCTGGAGTTCATCCAGCATGCGCTGCCGAAGAGGGGTCACAATAAACCTCCTGTGACCCGAGGCTTACACAGCCAATAATGCTCGCCGACAGCCTACGCCGCAGCGTCCGTCGCGCCAGCGACTTAGTCCAAAC
>DASWCA010000097.1:0-2880 GCA_036390355.1 Acidobacteriaceae bacterium | reverse complement strand
ATCGGGGCGCCGCGGTCAGCTCTTCTCGCAGACGGGACTCGGCCTCACGATCTGCCGCAAGCTTGCGAGCGCGATGAAGTCGGAGCTGAAGGTGGAGTCGCGGATCGGTTGGGGGACGCGCTTCTTCTTCGAGCTGGATCTACCCGTCGTGCAATCGCGTCGGTCGGGCCCTCGCGCCGCGCCGCGTGCCACACCCACGCACCCGGTGCGCAACAGCGGCTCGCACCTGCCGCGGCACTCGCCCGCGCAGGGCAATTCGGCCGGCAATTCCAATCGCACCAGCGGCCCGCACCGCCGCACGACGTAACCTCTTTAGCGGTCGCAACTTCGCCGTTGTGATCCAGATCACAGAGTAGCGGGTCGTTGGATCTAGCGAACTGTTTCAGCAGACAACATATTCGCGGTCCCTTGGCCAATTCATAACCGGGAGCGTCAGGGAGCCACTTTTGTTGTCGGGGGCGTGCGTGGGTCGTGGAAGCTGAACCTTTCCACATCACAAATCAGATGTTCGAGAGCGCTCCGGTCGAGATGCCGTCCCGGAGCGGGGCAGAGCGTCGCGTTTTGGACGACCGCCGGCGCAACCCACCAGCGCGCTTCGGTTTGCAGCGGCGCGCGCAGTCCAATTTCCGCCGACATTTCCTCAGGGGTCTCCGCCGTTTTGCCGTCTTGCTGACGGCCGATCTGGGCTCGTTCTACATCATGCGGGAGCTGGTGCGCGCGGTGCGCGAGGGTGGCGTGCTGGGCGAGACCGTGGCTGGCCAGGTTCAAGGTGTTGTTCCCACCGGGATTCTGAACGGCTGGCAGTTTGCCGCTGCGCTGTTTGTCGGCTTGCTGGTGCTGGGCAGTTATGGGGCAGGCGATCGCCGTCGTGGCGCGAAGCGACTGTTTCTCGCGTGTGCACTCGCAACCGCGCTGCCTTTGTGGATGACGATCTGGACGCGGGGTGTTGAGCTTGTCGCGCTGCAGTACGGAGTCACGGCGACACTCGTATGGCTCGGCCTGCTCGCCGAGCGCCGGCTGCTCGAGTCGGTGATCCGTCGGGTTCGTCCGCGACCGAGCGACACGTTGACGACGCTGTTTGTGGGCCCGAGCCAAGCATGCCGTGCCACTGCGGAGACGCCGGCGTTCGGAGCGGATTCCGAGTACAAGCCGATCGGCTTCGTGGACACGCACATTCCGCCGTCGCGTGAGGCGCTCGGTCACATTGTGGACTTTGCGCACGTGCTGCACGAAACGGCGGCGGAAGCCATCGTCATCTGCGGCTATCTGAGCGACGAGCGATTTCACGATATCGTAGATGCCGCGTTGACGTCGGGCTGCAAGGTCCTGTCGGTCCCGCGGAGTATCAACATCGCAGGAGTCGAGCCGCATCTCGTCTGGCGTCGTGAACAAGCGCTCGTCGAGCTGACCACGCCGACGCTGCGTGGGGGCCAGATGTTGGCCAAGCGCGTGGTCGACCTCGTCGGGGCCACGATTGCACTGGTTCTCGCTAGTCCCGTGATGCTGTTTGTTGCGGTGCTCCTGAAATTCGATTCTCCCGGGCCTGTGTTCTTCCGTCAGAATCGAGTCGGGCGGGGCGGGGGATTGTTCAAGATCTTCAAGTTCCGGACGATGGTTGCGGGTGCTGATGAGCGACGGGAGGAGCTACAACAGCAAAGCATCTACACTGACCGGCGACTCTTCAAGATTGTGGATGACCCACGCGTCACCCGTCTCGGAAGCTTGTTGCGGCGGACAAGTCTTGATGAGTTACCGCAGTTGTACAATGTGTTGAAGGGAGACATGTCTCTCGTCGGTCCACGACCTCCGCTGCCATCAGAAGTTGCGTTGTACGAGTCTCACCATTATGCGCGGTTCGACGTGAAGCCGGGGATCACAGGTCCGTGGCAGGTGAATGGCCGGAACGCCATCACTGATTTCGAGCGTATCGTCGAGCTAGAAACGTCATACATTCGTAACTGGTCGCTGAGTCAGGACTTCATTATCCTGCTGGAAACGGTGCCCGCCGTGATGCGTATGCGCGGGGCGCATTGATCCCATCCCCGAGCCCGATTCAGAGGCAGTCGGCTGTTCCGCTGTCCAGCACCTCGCCGCCTGGCGCGCCGATAAACCTCCAGCGGTAACTCCCCGCAAGCAGCCAGAGTTTTAGCACTCCGTATGTGCCTGGAACGCGTATTTCGCTGTTCGCTGCTGTGGCGCCCATCGGGAAGAGAACTCCTCCTCCGGTGCCCACTACAAACTCTCTGATACCTCGAGTGTCGGGCGTACCGTCGCTCAATTGCGGCGCAAAACGCTCGTAATGATGATCGTGGCCGGTGATGGCCACGTCCGCGCCGCCCTGCTCGAGGGTCCGCCAAAGGGCCGTGAGATTGGTGTCACTGCCGATGCGTCCCGAGGTGAATCGCGGATGGTGCCAGTACGCCACTGTGCACATTCCGGCATGGTTTGCGAGATCGTTGCGCAACCACACTTGCTGTATGGATGCGGGACCGAAGGGAATATTCGAGTTCAAAACGATTACGTGCCACGCGCCAAGGCGAAAGCTGTAGTAGCCCGTTCCCGGGCTCCCTGCGTTCGCGCCAAAGTAGGCAAAGTAGCCGGAAGCACCCAGCGTTCTGTAATCGTGATTGCCCGGCGCCGGCCGCGTGCGATCGCGGTGCCGGCCCCAAGTTGGCGCATAGCACAAGCTATAGTCGGCGGGTGAGCCGTCGGGGTACGCGTTATCACCGGCGGCAAACACGATTCCGGGTGTAGCATCGAGCAGCGCCGCGGTTTCCGCCGCTCCTGTTGAAGCGCATTCCCCGATGTCGCCAGCTCCGACCAGCACAGCGGGGGCGACAATTACGCGCGACACGCCCCGGATATTGCCCAATGACGTCG
>DASWCA010000096.1:0-14089 GCA_036390355.1 Acidobacteriaceae bacterium | reverse complement strand
GACGTACTCCTTCACATCTTTTTCTGTGCCTTTTTCGCGCAGCATCTTGCGGTACGCGTGGCTCAGGCGAAGCGTAGGCATGTCCTCTTCATTCATCAGGACAACGTACTCGCCATCGCGCTTGACGAAGGCAACGTCGGGCTCGATCAACCGCGTTTCGCTCACGTTGTAGCGTTGCCCTGGCCGCGGATCGAGCGTCCGGATAAACTCGACCGCCGCCTGCACTTCTTCCTGAGCCCGCCCGCAACTGCGCGTCAGCTCGCGCATATCCTTCTTCTGCAGCAGCGCCAGCGAGTTGGCAACGATATGCGCGGCAATCTCGAAAAGGTCGCCTGCGCAACCATTGCGCGCAGCTCCATTAGCAGACGAGGCGCTCGGATGAACACCATTGCCCACCGGATGTAAGACGCGCACGGGTTCAATTTTTACTTCTGCCGGGGCGTAGTCGCCGTCGAGGTCATCCGCCGAATCGTCAAAATGGTTCGCCGCCTGCGCCTGAGACCGCTTCAGCGTCATAGCAGCTTCGCGCCGATGCGCAGCGATCTGGATCAGAAGGCACTCGCGCAGATCGCGTGCGCCAACTCCCAGCGGGTCGAGATGATTGACAATCTCGCGTGCCTCGACCACGGTCGCCAGCGCCATCTCGCGTTCAGAGGAATGCGCAGAGCTGCCCGAGTTTTCCTCTGAACCCATAGCCGCAAGTTCCAGCCCCGCAATGGCCGCGGAATGATGCGCCTCCCACGCGGGCCGGCCTTTCATGCCTCGCTCGAACGGAATCGGCTCCGGACGCACAGGACCCCGCGTCTCCAGCAGAGCATCGGCGAGCTCCTCGTCCGTGGCGGTCAGGTACCCATCCTCGTTCAGGTTGCCAACCACCAGGTCCGCGGCCACGCGTACCTCGGAGCTAAGGCTCATCGAACCCAGTTGCCATTCCAGGTGATCGCTCAACGTGCTGGGCTGCGACAGAAAATTGTCGAACGAAGGGCGCTCAATGTCCTCAAAGCTCGATGCCGTGCGAAATCCTGGATCGAGATAATCCTGAAAGTAACTCCCGAAATCGATCTCGTCGAACGGATCTTTTTCGACCCGTTCATTTGCAGTCGCAACCTCTTCCGCCGAACGCTCCCGATCGGCTTCGCGTCCCGCGAGTTCCTCGATTGTGACGGCAGATTCTTCCACTTCTTCCAGCACCGGATTTTCCACCATCTCGGTGTTGATCATCTCTTTCAGCTCGAGCTTGTTCAGCGCCAGGACGCTGACCATCTGCACCAGTCCAGGTGTGAGCACCTGGCGCTGCGAGACTCTGAGATTTAACTTCGGTTGCAGCAATCTGTCGACCTCGTCTTGCCTTGTTGCTCCGCAATCTCCGAAGCAAGAGAGTCATTCGTTCGGCAGACCCTCTGCCTTCGCTGCGGGGAACTTGGCCACAGTCTACACGTCTCGACTCGATTCGTGCAGAGTGTAAAATTCATGCCGGCGCAGGCGCACGGAGCTTACAATCTCCGTTTATACGCGATGCGCAAATATAAGCAATAACACCTTCGAAGCAATTGTGCTGTGCGATGTACTACACCTGCTTCGCTCCAGGATCATCGTGTGGCGCAGTCCTTGCCCGCCTTTAATCCATGGAAAATTTTTCGCCGAGGTAAATACGCCTCACCTCGGGATTCCGGCCTAATTCGCCCGGCGTTCCCGCAAATAAAATCCTGCCATCGTTGATGATGTAGGCGCGGTCGGTGACGGAGAGCGTCTCGCGCACATTGTGGTCGGTGATGAGCACACCAATCCCGTTCATCTTCAAATCGAAGATAATCTCCTGCAACTCCAGCACCGCAATCGGATCGATGCCGGAGAAGGGCTCATCCAACAGTATAAACGCCGGCTCAATCGCCAGGCACCGGGCGATCTCCACCCTGCGCCGTTCGCCCCCGCTCAGCGCATATCCCATGGTCTTGCGCACGTGGCCAAGGTTCAACTGCTCAACCAGCTTCTCGGTGCGCGTACGGCGGCTCTCCCAACTCAGTTGCTGCGCCTCCAGGACTGCCAGGATGTTCTCCTCGACCGTGAGCTTGCGGAAGATCGACGGCTCCTGCGGCAGATAGCTGATGCCGTACTGGCGCGCCCGCAGATACATCGGCAGCCGGGTAATGTCGTCGCCATCGACCACGATTCGCCCGGCCTCGGGCCGCACCAGCCCGACGATCATGTAGAAGCAGGTCGTCTTGCCCGCGCCGTTCGGTCCCAGAAGCCCTACCACCTCGCCCTGCGCAATCTTCATGCTGACGCCGCGGACAACCTGGCGGCCCGCATAGGCCTTCCCAATCTCTTCCGTCTCCAGCGTGCGCACTGTGGCCGTCACTGTCGTACCAACCCTTTCTGCCGGCGCCTCATCCCTCATGCCTTTCGAACCCCTTGGACTTCTGCTTCCCGTTCCGCCACTCCGCCTCGAAAAAATCGGATTCACTGCTTCCCCTTCAACTTCTTCCTGTCGTCGCTTACCTGCGCATCGGTGCGTACGCGCTGCGCCGGAGTTCCGGGAACTGTGCCTAATGCCTCGACGCTATTCTCGCAGGAATCGAACCGCAGCGCGGCGCCCGTCGTTGTACCCTGGGCATCCATGGCCTTTGGCGGAGAATTCTTGTCGCCCGTCAGCAGAAATACCCGGTCGCTCGCCGTGTAGAGGAGTTGCTCGCCGGTGGCCCGCATCTCCGGACGCACGATGTCCACGTGTCCGGTCGCAACTACGCGCTCCAGATCGCCGGCAATCGAGGGAACAGACGCCATGCCACCGCTCGACGCAGCCGCCTGCACCTGTGGCTCTGCCTGGTGCAGGTAGGCGGTAGCCTGATTCGCCCGAATGCTCGCGTCCACGGTGTCCGCGCGAATGCCGCCGGTAAAGTTGACCTCGCGCAAATTCTCCGAGTAGATCAGTCCGCCGCTTGCGATGCGCACAACGTTAGGAGTCTGATCCGGCGAACCGGCCGGGCCCACGCCGGCCTTCGTCGATCCGGACCCACACTTCGGTGTTGTCACCTTCTCCGCGGTAGGCCCCGCAAGACCGCTCTTTTCACTGCCAGCGTTCACCAATACGGTATGCACCTGAGGCGCCTGTACCGCACCGGACCATCCAGTCGATTCCTCACCCCGGGCAATCAGGCGCTTTTGTGCGCGCGAAAGTTCAACCACAGGCGCCTGCACCTGCGAAGCGCCCTGCCAGAGCCGCACAGGCTTGCCATGAAAGGTGGCGACATCGGTCGCATGCACCAGTTCAGCGCGGTCGGCGAGGATATGAGTAGCCTCGACCGGCGTCCGTGCCGTACCGCTCTTCGCCGCCGCACCACGGGAAGCGTCCGCGTCCTCCCGCACGTAATCCGCCTTGACCGCACCTTCCGCCTGCGAGTCGCCCGAAGCGCGGTCCAGCGCGACCTGCTTCGCCCACAGTGTGCTGCCGGCATCCGTCACCTGCACTCCGCCGGTCAGAGTCACTCGATCGCGATCGCCGTCATACACGGCCCGGTCGGCAACAGCATGCTCCACGTCCTCGCGAGACTTGTTGCGCGTTTGAGCCCCGTTCTGCGCCGGCACGCGTCGCGTCATCGAAACATGTCCCTGCTGCACTGCGCTCGCCAACGTGTCCAGAGCCTGGCTCCCTCCATTGGGAGCCACCGCGCGCGCCTTCCCAACGTTAGACGCAGCAGCCGGCCGAAACTTCGCGTCCAGGGTATCTCCAGCGCTACTCTGCTCTACGCCAGCCAGGTTTACCTGGCGCAACAACGTGTGGCCCCGCCCCGAAATCGTATCCAACTGCGGCGGCCGCCTGCCGTCGCCCGTGCCGGTCAGATGCGTCTTCAGGTCGTCGGCGGATAACTCTGTTCTTCCATTGCCGCTCGCGCCCGCCAGGCTCCCATTGCTCACCAGCGTCAGGACCGGGTTCCCCGTCGCCTCCGCGTCCCGCAGTTGCGCATTGCCCGAGCCCGCAGGCGCCAGCGCGGTCTCCAGCTTCGCCGCTGTCAGCTCGCGCACGCTCCATGGCTCACGCGCGGCCTCCGTCGCCCTGGTTCGCTCGATCATATGAACCGCGCCCGTAAACACCGCATGCTCCGGCTGCGGCTTCGACTGCCCATCGAAAGCAATCGTCGCCTCATCCGCCTTCCCCCTGACCTGGCGAAGAGGCTGATCGGACGAATACTGCACACCTCCCGACAGCATCGCCGACTGAGGATGACCGGCGGCGTTCAACTGGATATCCGCCCGCTGCGACACGGTCGTCCCGCCATTCGCGCCCACATTCGTCCGGATCGTCACATGGCCCTGAGCCTCCACTCGCGTCAGCGCGCCGTCGGATCGAGTATGCAGGGTTGCGTGGTCCGCCTCCGCAATCCGCCCCAGCGAACTGTAGGTAGCGTGGGTAAGAAAAACCTGCTGACCCCGGTCATCGAACTCAGCCGCAGCCGCGGACATCTCCGCCGGAGCTCCGCCGGCAACCCCGCTCATGCTCACCGCCGAATGCAGCATCAGCATGCCGGAATCGCTGCTATAGTCCGCGCCTGTAGCATGTCCCTTCATCGCGCCCGACTGGAACTCGATATACTCCCTGGTCGCCGCCACACCGAGCTTCTCCATATACACGAGCCCGCTTGTGGTTACGTGCAGCATCTTCGGATTCGGAGCGGCATCCGCGTCCCCGGGGCCAACCGGCTTGTTCGCCTGACCAGTGGCCGGCTCAGACGCCTGAAGGTCGATATGGACAAGGCCCAGCGCCCGCACCACGCCAGCCTTTACGTCATACTCAAACTCGTCGCCGTAGATGCGATCGCTGCGGCTCCCGCTTCGTCCGTAGAGCAGGATGAACACGTGATGCAGCGCAATCTTTCCGTCGGTGTGCTCTACCGCCTTGGACGCGTGGATTGTGTAAACGGTCTTGCCCTGCACCGATTGCGAGTAGGTAAAACCGTCGGTCTCGCGCACAATATTGACGCCCAGATTCGCAGGCATCTTCAAGTGGCGAAACCGCGAAAGGAATCGCGCGTAGCCGATGAACGCAGCGATTACCAGTGTCAGGAAGATCGCGCTTCCCAGCAACCAGACCCTCAGCCTTTCAACTCGATTCTGCATCCGCCCGCCACACCTATCTTCTCACCCTAACTCACAAACTGGGTGCCCCATTCATCGCGGCCCCATCGCAATGAGTGGGATCGTCGGCTGAGTGGGATCGTTAGCCGACGCAACTGTTTTACGTTTGTCATTCTGACCCTGAGTGGAACGAAGGGGAAGAATCCCCGTATTTCGCCCGTTCTGCTTTGCCGGGCGCTCACTGACCACTTACCACTTACCTGAACCACTCCCCATGCGCAAAGCGCTAGAATGAACCCCATGTCCGACCGCCTCTACCTGAGCCTGTGGTATCCGAACTTCCGCCTCGAGGCGCTCCCCGCCGCGTTGACCGGAGTGCTGCGCCAGTTCTCGCTCGTCGGCTCAAAGCGCGTCTCCGCCGCCTCCGCGTATCCCATCAACTTTACTGAGCCGCCCACCTACCAGCGCATCTACGTCGACACCGGTTCCCCATCGACCGGCAATCCCGCCCAGATCGATCCCGGTGCAGACGATGCGGCCCTCGAAGCCGCCGTCGCCGAGGCCACCGAGCAGCTCCACGACGACATGGCCTACGAATTCGAGATGCGATGGCAGCTATGGTCGCTGGAGGAGCCGGACTCCACCTACAGCCGCCTGGATATGGCCTCCAGCATGGATGAGGACGAGCTCGAACAGGAACAGGAATCGGACCCGGAAGCTCCGGACACGCCGTGGAAGCTGCGACCTCACACCGTCCGCATCCTCGGGTTCGGCCCCACGTTCGACGTAGCCGGATACGAGCAGAACGGCCACCTGCTCGTCGACTTCGGCCTCGATACTCCATGGATACTCGAAACCCTCGAGGACGAGGAACTCGACGAGGAGGCCCAACTCCACATCCAGCAGAATGTCGAAAAACTCCTCGCCTTCACACTGCTGGTCGAGAAGAACTGTGGCATTTCCAGCCGCCTGCTCTGGACCGAGTCCGGCGAACCCCTCGCCGAAAAACTGATCGCCCGGCTCCAGCGCGTCAATTAACTCTATTGCGCAAGAGCCGCTCTCCGCCTGCGACCGCTGATCAGATAGATCGCCGCCCGCAACTCCAGCAGCGGATCATCCGAAGGCTCAATTCCATCCACCCGCGGAATCGGATCGAAGATGATCTTCTTCTGCTCCGCCGCATCGTCCGCGACCAGCGCGGTCAGCTTCATCGTGCCCAACTCCATCACCTTCCGGTCCTCTGGCCAGTGTATGGTCGCATCGTCCACCACATCGCCCGGACTCGCAAGCTGCACCAGGATGCGGAACTCGATGGGCGCACGCGCCACCCGCGCCGCCAACTCATCAAACAGATAGTTCGTGCCCTTGGTCGCAGTCGCGTCCGGATCCAGGTGTTCCACGCCGGCTTCAGGAACGATCCGGTAGCGCCCAAACTGCCGCACGCCTTCCTTGTTGATGAAGCGCATAGCCGTGACGCCAAAGTAAGCCTCGCGCGCAAAGCTTGACGGCGCCGGCTTTGGCGTCTGCACAAACTTGAGCGCCGCCGGATGCGATCCCAAGAAAACCTCGACCGGCTTGGGATGCGCAGGATCGGACAGCGCCGCAAGATCGCTCGCAGCCAGCGCCCGCAAAAATTCCAGAAACTCCGCGCCCGTCCGCGTAGGAAAACCGTCGGTCGAATGGCTGACGATGTCGGTATGGCTATGCTCCGCCAGATGAAAACGAATCGCCATGCCCCGCGGATTCGCATTGGGATCGTTGTCGGGAACCAGAGGCAGCCCCGTCGAATTCGAGAACCGCACCGTCACCGGAGTCGACGCGCGCAGAATGTGCGGCGCCCGTGTCAGCGATGCCGCCGCCACAAACGGCGTGAACGCGCCCGTCAGCATCACGCCCTTCGCATGTGCCGGACGAAATCCCGGATGCTCACCAAAGATCGCATCGAACTGCTGAACTATATCGTTGCTCAGCGCAAGCAGCTTCTCATCGGACGGCAAAGGCATGATCTCTCTCCTGATTGAAATGAAAGGCGCTTCTCCACTCTATATTCCCGCGATGAACGCAGGATCAAGCGAACCAACTCCGGACTTATCCCGCCGTCACAATCTCCGAAAAATCCGCTATCTTCGAAAAGTTATCGACAAGACTGTGCAACAAACTAAGCCGCGTCCAGCGATCATATGGGTCTTCCACCATCACCATCACCTTTTCAAAGAATAGATCGATCGGTGTCCTCAGTGTCGCAATGAGCTGAAGCGCAGCGACGTAATCATGTGCGTCGGCAAGCTGGTAGAAGCTTCCAGCAATCTCGACCATCGCGTTGTTCAAAGCGGTCTGCGCGGGGTCCACGCTGATCGAACGCGTCGGAATTTCGACTCTATCATTCAGAATCCCCTTCTCCGCCGCCTGCGTGAGAATATTTTTCATCCGCTTGAACGCCGCGCTTACCGCCGCAAAATCCTCGCTGCCGCGCACTGCGGTCACCGCCTCCGCCCGCGCCACCGCATCCCGAACATCGTTCGCCCCCGCAGCCAGGACCGCCTTCACCACGTCGTACGCCTGCCCTTTCGCCTCGCGCAGATAGAATTCCAGCCGCTCCGCAAAGAAAACCTCGACCTTGATCCGCACAGCCTCACTCGCCGAAGCCGCATCCGCCACATCGCCCAGTGTCAGCGGCAACGCCGGCTCCGCCTCCGCCAGAATCTTCACAATCCCGTTCGCCGCACGCCGCAGCGCAAACGGGTCCTTCGAGCCGGTCGGCTCCATCCCCAGCCCGAACATCCCCACAATCGTGTCGGCCTTGTCCGCCATGGCCAGCACCGCGCCCTCCATCGTCCGCGGCACAGCATCCTCCATCGACTTCGGCAGATACTGATCGTAGATCGCATCGCTTACCGCGGCCGAAAAACCCTGCGCCCGCGCATATAGTCCGCCCACTTCGCCCTGCAACTCTGTAAACTCTTTGACCAACTCCGTCGTCAGGTCGGTCTTCGCCAACCGCGCCGCCTGTCCCAACGCCGCGCGATCGATCGCGCACTCCCGCTCCCGCAGCAGCGCAGCCATCCGCTCCGCACAGGCCCGGACGCGCTCCGTCTTCGCCGCATAGCTGCCAAGGTCCTTCTGGAACGTCACCTTCTCCAGCAACTCTTCGCGGTCCTTCAGCGGCACTCGCTGATCGAACTCCCAGAAGAATCGCGCATCATTAAACCGCGCCCGCAGCACCCGCTCGTTGCCATGCCGGATCACCGACTCGCCCGCCGCGTCCGTCTCCATATTCAGCACCGCCAGAAAATGCGGCGCCAATTTCCCGCCGACGTCCTCCACGGCAAAATAGCTCTGGTGATCCCGCATCACGGTCACCAGCACTTCTTCCGGCAGTTCCAGATACTCCTTCTCGAACGCGCCCGCGATCACCGACGGCCACTCCGTCAGATGCGTCAGCTTATCCACCAGCGCATGATCCTCGCGCCATCGTAGCCCTGCGCCCGCCGCACGGCAAACCTTGTCCAGCGCCTTGCGAATCTTCTGCCGCCGCGCCTCCACATCCGCGATCACCTTCGCATCCAGCAACGCGTCTTCGTACTCATCCGGGAAGCCGATCGGAATCGGCGCATCCCCCGTCAGCACGCGATGCCCACGCGTTGTCTTACCCGCGGTCTTCCCCCCAAACTCCACTGGCACTACAACCTCGCCCAACAGAGCTACCAGCCACCGCACCGGCCGTACAAACCGCTCCGGCTTCCCTGCGCGCCAGTACATATTCTTCGCCCAGTAGATGCCCGCCAATTCCTTCGGCAACTCTTCCGCAATCACCTCGACGGCGCTGCGCCCCTTCTGCTTTGTTTCCGCAACCAGGTAGTCACCCTTCGGGGTGGACTCGACTTTCAAGTCGGCAACATTCAGGCCGTTCTTGCGCGCGAATGCCTCAGCCGCAGGACCGGGTACACCATCTTTGTATGCAATTTTTACCGCCGGCCCCATCACTTTTGCATGGCTATCGCTTTGTTCGGGGAAAACTTTCGGTACGAATACTGCCAGACGTCGCGGTGTCGAAAACGAGACAGCGAGCTGCTCATCTTCGGAACTCAACAAGCTCGCGCGCCGCAACATTCCGACCACGCGCAGCTTTAGCTCCGCCTCCGCGCCAGCAATCATCCGCGCCGGCACCTCTTCCAACCCGATCTCGAACAAGAAATCCGCCATCAAACCAACCCTGTCCCTTTACTCCGCTCTTGCTTCCGCGGCTCCCGCGTGTAAATCCAGTGGGCAAAACAATCGAATAGCAGGCTCGGAATGAAATCGAAGATGAGGTCGAAAACAAAATCCAGCATCTCGCATGACTTTCTCGCCCAAATGTTCGGGTGCCCCATTCATCGCAGTCTCATCGCGATGGGTGGGATGTAAAACCTTCAACTCACCTGACTCACCGCTTCCAGCGCCGTTCCCTGCGCCACATACGCCTTCGCCACCCCAATCACCAAAGTCCGAATCCGAGCCATCACACCGACCCGCTCCGTCACCGAGATCGCCCCGCGAGCATCCAGCAAATTGAAAACATGCGAACACTTCAGCGCCAGCTCATAGGCTCCCAGCACCGGAAACCGCTTCAACTCCAACTCATCCGCCGAACTCTTCTCACCAAACAATCCCTTCGCCCGCTCCAGCAGCCCCAGACACTCCGCCTCATACAAATCCAGATGCTTCCACAGCGACCCCACATCCGCGTAGTCAAAGCTGTACGCCGAAAACTGCTCTTCCTCCGCCAGCCGAATTTCTCCATAAGTCACGCGCTTGCCCGTCTCTCCGGGACCAGCCGGCTCCACCGCCCAGACAATGTCGTAGATGGAATCCACATCCTGCAGGAACCCCGCGATCCGCTCCATGCCATACGTAATCTCGCCGCAGATGGGGTCGAGATCCATTCCACCGCACTGCTGAAAATAGGTGAACTGCGTAATCTCCAGCCCATCGAGCATCACCTGCCACCCGACGCCCCACGCGCCGCCCACCGGCCACTCCCAGTTGTCCTCTTCAAACTTGATGTCGTGTTCGCGCAGGTCGATCCCGATCGCCTCCAGGCTCTCGAGATACAGTTCCTGAATATTCTCCGGTGGCGGCTTCAGAATCACCTGCAGTTGCGTATGCCGAAACAGCCGGTTCGGATTCTCGCCATAGCGTCCATCGGCCGGCCTGCGCGAAGGCTGTGCATACGCAATCCGCACTGGCTTCGGCCCCAGCACGCGCAGGAAAGTGTCGGGCGACATGGTCCCCGCGCCCACCTCCACGTCATACGGCTGCTGCAGCACGCACCCGCGGTCCGCCCAGAACTTCTGCAACCGAAACAACAGCTCCTGAAACGTCAGCGCCTTCTTATCAGCAATCACACTCATCGATCTCTCTTCAACTATGGCAATCCGTCCATTCTAACCGTAAAGAGTCGTCATTCTGGCGCAGCCAGAATCTCCGTATTTGTCGTTTGGCCCAACTCAGGCTACCCTTCTCCCAACTAAAAACCCACCCGAATGCGAACTCTCTGGCGCACGACCGCATCCACCCTCCGAAAATACCCAATCCTCTGGCTCCCTGTGGCCTGTGCCCGGATCATCAGCTTCCACCTCAATTGGCTCTATAGCGTCGTCCATTCCAAACTCATCCATGCTCTGATGCCGTGGCTAATGCACACTCACGCCCACTCGGTACTGAGCGGCAATATCGTGGTTGATTCCACAACACCCGACGCTTTACGAAAGTTTGTCGTCCTCACGGCCCCAATCAAGTACGGAACGCTGTTCCTTGAAGACTTCATCTTTGCATGCGCACTTATCGCCACCGCCGCCATTCTGAACAACCTTGCCACCGACGCACCTGTCACGCTGCGTGCGGCCGCGACGCCCATCACCTCTTCCGCCAAGCGTATTTCTATCTTCTGCTTCAAGCTGCTTGGCTTGAGCCTGCTATCCAGTTGGATAACCTCTTTTCTCGCGCCCTTCGCTGGGTCATTCATCGATCACAACGGGCCGCAAAAACTTCTTTTTCTCTCCCTCAAATCTCAAATGGCACTCGGGCGTTCGCCCCTCTTTATCAATTTCCTCTACCACCTTTGGATCCTGCCAATCACTCTCTGTGTCGTCTACGTGATAGCTCCCATCGAACTCCACCTCCTGCAGCCGCCCGACCTTCCTCCAACTCCAAATCAGAGAAAACAGGCTCGCCTCGCCGAGATCGCTGCCGCCATTGCAATCTCCGCGCTGGGCATTGCAGCTTCAGCCGCCGAACGAAATCTATTTCAACTAATCGTCCGCACCGACCTAGCCACGTACCTGACCAGCCTTATTGCTTCTCTCGTGAGGGCCATCCCCTACATCCCCCTCTACATCGCCTTCTACCTCATCGCCAACCCCGACAATCCCTTCACCCTCGTTCCTGGGACGTCGCCCGAGCCTCTCCCAGCACCGCCTCAATCTCCTCCTTCGTCCACCTCGGCGTAATATGCTGCGAGCAGTTCCAGTCGAACGCCGCCACCTCAATAACCATCACCCAATCCATCTTCGCCTTATACCCCTCCACCCGCACCTTCGCCTCCAGCTCCGCATCGCCCTCCACTACCCGAGCGTGGCCAATGATCTTCAACCGCGCCTGCGCCGGATAGTCCATCAGAAACAGCGCCACCCGATTGTTCGTCGCCAGGTTCCCAGCCGTAATGAACTGCTTGTTCCCCGAAAAATCCGCAAACGCCAGCGTCTTCCCATCCAGCACGCGCAGAAACCCCTTCGGGCCGCCTCGATGCTGCATATACGGCCATCCATCCTCCGTTACCGACGCCAGATAAAACGAGTCCCGCCCCGCAATAAACTCTCGCTCGAACTCCCCCAGCGCACCGCCCTTCGGCCCCATCGCCGCCACGCGCTCGTACGCCGCCCGCGACCCATGCTGTTCCTGCAATCGCTTCGCCGCCTTCGAGAACATCGCGTTCGCATACGCCTGCGCCATAGCCCCTCCTCAGACTTTGAGGTCGCTAGACCTTCGCTGGTTTCAAAAAGATTCGTTCGGCTCGCCGGTTCGGCGGGATCTTGTACCAATCTTTTCGTCGCGATCGCGCCCTGGTTCGGCGTCATTACCTTCCGCTTGCCCACCTGCGGCGCGTGCGAAGGATCAGCGGGAACAGTCGTCGAACCGTACTAAACGCCTCAAACGGCGATTCAGCACGGACGAGCAATCTCCTGCTTCCCCGCAACCGCAGCGAAGGCAACTGCCACGGTCAAGATTGGCGTAACCGCCGCCAGTGCCGGCAGCATCACGTTTCCCTGCCAGATCAACCCGATAATTCCGATGACATTTGTCCCAACCACTATACCCAGGGCAGCGAGGCAGCGGCGTCCCATCCCCTCTCGCATCGTGCACCACAGATAAATCAGCGGTAACAACGCGAGTGTGTAATGATGCCACCAGCTAATGGGCGAGGTCGCAATCCCCAGCAGCGCCATTGCCACAAGCCACCGCTCCAGATTCTGTTCTTTGCGCCGTATCCAGCACAGCAACAGAAATGCTCCATACACAACCAGCGATGCGAGTTTCGAAACTTTGCACGCATAGGCTGGAATCATTTGCGCCGGGGCTGTCGCCTGCGGTGTATATCCCAGAAACATCTGCTGGACCCAGGACATGAGAGAAGTGTTCTCCCACACCGCCGATCCGCATGCCATCGCCGGGAGCGCCGAATGCCAGAACTCCGCATACGCCGCCCACCCCGTCACCCCTATCGAAATCCCCGCCATGACCACTATCCAGATCCCGTACGCCACAAGCCAACGCCAGCGCCGATGAATCACCAGCAATGGCACAACCAGCGCGGGCGTCAGCTTGATCAATGTCGCCAGGGCAAAACAAAAAGCAGAGAGCCATACCTGGTTGCGCGATAGCAGCCACACTCCGCCTGCAAAAAGGAACAGGAGAACTCCCCCCATCTGTCCGCAGGAAAGATTGAGCAGAAATGGATAAAACGAAAACAGCCCCACTCCCGTTATAAGCGCCAGCCTGCCGTCCATCCGCACTCCGGCCGTGCTAAACGATAACAGCACTGCTCCGGCTACCAGCAGCACCGTCATCGCATTCCACGCCACCAGCGCTCCAGCAAAGGAGAGATGCACAAATGGAATCATCAACACTGCAAAAAATGGAGGATAAATAAACGGGAACTTGTACGGTACATGGTATCTCCGCGCAGCGCCATCCCATTTCGACCCCACCGAATCCTCAGTGTGCAGATTCATTCTTCCATCTGCAAGCAGCGGCAGATCGTAAAGAGTTTGTGCAGGCCTTTCCTCGACCACCTTGCCGGCCAGGTAATATGCGCTGAAGTCCGAGCCATAATGTGTCTGCATCGGTGCTGTCACGATCGCAAAGTGCACGAGCTGCCCCGCACTGAACATGGCCAGCACGCACCACGCCAGCGGCGCCCTGAATGCACCGAAAGTCCCCGGCCCAAATGTTGCTTGCACAAATGCCAAGCCTGCCAGAACTACGCTTGTCAACAACACCCATCTCGTCACACGAAGCGACTGGGTTGCCACCACATTATTCACAGAGAAGGCCAGCAACCCGGCCCAAACCACATACCAGGACTGCCGGATGGTTCCTGGTTCTCGCGAGCTCCTCATTTGGCGGCGGCCTCGCCCATCCAGCACCGGACCGGAATCAAGCGGGAAGGAACAAACAGCCGCATCGGGACGCACCCCGGCAACTGCCCTTTATCATTTTGCAACATGGTGACTGGCATGGATAGCAAGTATACCGGACGTCGTACATTCACCCTGTGCGCCTGAATCACGTGTCTAACCCTGCACGGGAACTTCAGCAACCGACAGCGATTTTGTGATTGCCTCCGAATGCGCCGGTAAAAGTCTGATTTGACCGAAACGTCTCGCCTAGCGCAACACCCTTGCCGTCATCAGCCGTCCCTCAAGATGCCTCTCCAGCACCTCGATCGCGAACCGCCGCAGATCCGCCGCACGCCCCT